>CANQDG010000048.1 GCA_947591495.1 uncultured Bacilli bacterium | reverse complement strand
GTATTCATTTTTTGAAATTCATATGACTCGAAATTCATTTCGATAATTTGGTCATCTTCTATACCTGTTTCTTTTAAGTACTGTATCATAAGTTTCATAAGACTTGATTTCCCACATCTTCTTATTCCGGTTATAACTTTAATTGGTTCAGTATCTTTAAAACATATCAACTTATTTAAGTAATAATCCCTTTTTTTTAGAGTGTGATTTGAATTCATAATTAAGCACCTCCGCGTTTATTTCATTATACTACCATTTTTAAAAAAAATCAATACTTTATGCACTAAAGTGCAAAAACTTTTATTTTTTTACTTTTTTTGCATTTTGGTGCACATTCTATATAATCATTGATTGCTATTATTTTATGCTGTTTAATTAAAATTTAAACTTCAATAATACCTTATCGGCAATCGCCGTCTTCATGATTTAACGCATCAAAAAAGCACCAAAGTTATATTATTTTTCTTTATCATTAATTATTTTTGCAACACCTTTTACTGAGCCCTATATGCCAGCAACCCTAACTTTTTCAATATTTTTTCATCTAAATGATGTTTAAATTCTAGGAATAATTCATTAATAATTCCTACCCTAATATGTGTTTGTAATGTCGAAGCAATAACAACGGCCTCATTGTTTCTAACGGAAATTACTGTTTTATCATTACAAACAAAATTATATCCATATTTAGTACATAAATATAATGCTAAACTTGTTTTACCAACACCAGCTTTCCCAATAAGCATAGTAGCTTCCCCGTTCTTTTCAACAATTGCTGTATGCACAAAGTATTTATTTTGTTTATTAAAAATTCTTGCATACGTACATAAAATATAATATACGATATCTCTAATATATAATTCTTTATAAGGTATTGAAAGAAAAATTTTATTATTTTCAACATCTATGGCAATATTTTTAATGTTGCAATCATTATAATAAACACTTGGTTTGTTAACTAAGTCAGTTACAACATTGATATCTAATTCCTCAGCTTTATAACCTGGTATTGTTTTAGGAACAAATTCTTCATCTAGTAATTAATAATCTTTTACCATTTTATTGTTTGTCAAGAAAAATAATTCTCCTTTTCTACTTCTCCACCAACCATTCTACTACTTCATCTTTTTTTATATTGTATTGATTTTCATTTTAACCTATAATAACAAGTAGATTTGCCACTTCCTTCTTTCTTGAGTTCACCTAACTCTACAAGTTTCTTTAAAGAACCTTCAATACTACTTATACTAAGAGATGGACATTGTTCCCTAATATCTTGCTTTTTAAACCTGCCAATTTTATTCATCGACGCCCGTCTTACTATTTCGATTGCCGGGAGTTTTGTTTCTACAAGAGCAAATCTTTCAGAAAAATCTTTATAGGATGACAAAATTATTTCAAGTAAATATTTGATAAAAGGAAGTACATCTTCTTTTTCTTCATGCCAACCCAATTGTGATTGATGCAAAGAATGATAATACAAATCCTTGCTTTTGGCTATTTTTGCTTCTAGTGATATATACTTACCTACATAAAAACCACTACGATATAGAAGTAGCGTTGTTAACAATCTACTCATTCTTCCATTTCCATCATTAAATGGATGAATACATAAGAAATCATGAATAAAAATAGGTATTGCTATCAATGGTTCAACTTCCATATTTCCTATAATTCTATTGTATTCATTACAAATGCTTTCTAGTGCTGTTGGTGTTTCAAATGGATCCAAAGGTGTGAATAATACTTCAACCCTACCGTCAGGATAAGTGGCACTAATATAATTTTGAACACTTTTTGTTCGCCCAGCCATGGGATTATTAAGATGACCATATAAAATTTTATGGAGTTGAAGTATATAATTTACTGTAATCGGAATAGCATCAAAACTTTCATGTATAATTGAAAGAACATCACGATATCCGGCAATCTCTTGTTCATCTCTATTTCTTGGTGTGGTTTTATCTTCAACTAACTGTTTTATTCTTGTATTCGTAGTGACAATGCCTTCAATTGCATTTGATGCTTCTGTACTTTGTATTTTTGCAATTTCAACCAACTTTTCTAATTCTTCTGGTCTTTGTTTCAAATACATTTCTTGCTTTCCCGCTTCCTTATATATGGCTGCGATTAAGCTAAGGATATCACTATCCCATTTTAAATCTTTAATTTTAGAATAATTAAAATTTCTCATATCATCACCTTGAAAATTTTCCCTTAAATTATATCAAAAAATAAGGGAAAAATCAAGAAATGTGAAATGTTTTTCCTTAAAAATATAGTAAAAATAAGGGAAAATGTAAAGATATTAACAAAAGGCAGCTAGACGTTGGTGTCTAACTCTATAAAAAAAAGACTGATACAATAGCATACTTGTATGCATTTGTATCAATCTGGTTCTTTTAATATGGCGTCCTAGAAGGGATTCGAACCCCCGACACACGGCTTAGAAGGCCGTTGCTCTATCCAACTGAGCTACTAGGACATTTGCACAAATATTATACAACTTTTTTGCTATTTTGTAAAGTTTTTTAGCTTAGGTTAAGATTTTTTTATTAAACTATCATTTTATTTAATAATCATTCATAAAATATTTTGGTGATATAAATGATTATAATTGATGCAGGCCATGGAGGATGGGATCCTGGTGGCGGAACAAATAACTTTTTTAAAGAAAAAGATATAACTAAAACCCAAGTTTTACAGTTGTGTGGCGCAAAAATGAGGTTTTTTAATAAAACCTCATTTTTTATTTTTATATTTTATT
>CANQDG010000047.1 GCA_947591495.1 uncultured Bacilli bacterium | reverse complement strand
CCCTTGCTCTCGTCGATCTCTGCGAAGAACGTCGGCGCGGGGCGGGCATATTTCTTCCGAAGCGCGGCAAGTTCTTTCCCCACGCGCACATCCTCAAAAGAGCGTTTCGCCTTGTCTATCTCCAACCCCGATAATACGGCGAGCTTACAAATAACCTCATATAGGCGTTTTCGTACTCGTCTTGAAAAGCGAATTTCCTGCGACAAATGCGCGTATATGCCTTTTCAAGCTCTTTGGAATTCAACGAATCGTCCAAGAGTATCTTGAACAGACGAAAACACGCATCGCCCTTTTCGGGAAGCCGATACCCGACGAGCGCGCCGTTTTCCTGTTCGTTTTTATATATGTCCGTCTGATTTTTTGTGGGAAAGCACAACCAATGTCTCAACGTGATTTGTCCAACTAAACATATCAACACAAACACTTTCCATTATTTTATATTCATTTTTTAAAACTTTTAAATCTCTTGCAAGAGTTGATGGGTCACACGAAACGTAAATAACTTTACGTGGTTTAATTTTCTTTATGGCCTCTAAAAAAGCAATAGTTGAACCTGTACGTGGTGGATCCATAATAATTGCGTCAATTTTGACTTTTTCTTTAGCTATTTCTACTAAATAATTAGTCGCATCATCACAAATAAAATGCACATTTTTTATTTGATTAATTTTAGCATTCAAAATGGCGGCACGAACAGATTGTTGATTATTTTCAATACTAATAACTTCTTTTACCGAGCTAGCTAAAATTAACCCAATTGTACCAACTCCACTATAAGCATCAATGATTGTTTCGTTTTTATTAAAATTAGCTAATAGTTTGATTTTTTCATAAAGATTTTGGGTTTGCAAAGTATTTATTTGATAAAAGGCTTTCGAACTAATATTAAATTTTAAATTACCAAATAAATCTGTAATATAACCATTACCATAAAGAATTCTTTCTTTATCACCTAAAACAATACTCGTTTTACGGGAATTAATATTTTGAATAATGGTTTTAATTTTAGGCGAAAGAGCTTTAATCCTTTTAACAACTTCCGAACGAGCCGGAAAAATTTCGCTTGCGGTGACAAGAACAATTAAAATTTCACCTGTAAAATAAGCTTCTCTAACAAGTACATATCTTATTAAACCTACTTTTCGATCCTCATCGTATGGTTTTATTTTTAGTGATTGAAAAATACTTTTTAGATTTTGTAAAATGAAATTTTGCATTTTGCTATGCATTTGACATTCGTCAATATCAATTATATGATGCGTATTTTCTTCATAGAAGCCACTAATAATTTTACCATTTACGAATTTGTATCCAATAATCATTTTATTACGATAATTGGTATTTTGTTTAGCTTCAACAATTTTAGTTACTTGATGATTAAACCCGGCTTTATGTAAACAATCATTGACATAAGTCAATTTAAAATTTAATGTATCTTGATAACTTTTATCTAAAAGTTGACAACTACCACATAATTTTTGATATTTACATTTTACATTATTTATCATATTCATTTTTTCTAACCGTTGAGATAGCCTCTATTGCTTGAACAAATTCAGTTATAATATTAACATTTTGTTCTTCTGTAGGTTTAAATTCAAAATAAGCTTCTTCATCAGGAATATCGAAATGTTTACCAAATTCAAATGGTAACTGGGTTAAACGTGATAATTTGAAATCTTTATGAATCATCTTCCCGTTAATTGTTCCTTCATAATATAATTCTTCGCCTTTTAACACAACGATGCCTTTTCCTACTTGCGCAAAACTATATTTTTTATCATTAATATTACTATATAAATAAAAACTGCCTTGAAGATTAATTTGTTTATTTTTAGCAAGTTCAAGATATTCATTTCTTTCATATTGATACCATTCAGCTTCATTTTTCATGTAAACAACATCATCATCTGCTTTTTCGAAAAGGCCTTCTGAATTCATAATTAATTTTTGATTGCAATTAGAGCAAGCTATCATATTCTTATCAGTGTAAATTGTATTTTTCATATGACACTTTGGACATTCGTATAACATTCTTTCCATTCCAGCAACTAATGATTTAGCCTTTAGTTGATAATGATATTTTTCCACTTCTTCATGATCATTGACATCAATTGACTCTTTAACTTTATTATAAATTTCTTCATCACTTAAAGTTGATAATTCTTCCTTGGTTAAAACTTTCACGAATTCAATATTAATGGGAACTTTTCTTGAATACTTATGCCATTTAGGAAAAGCAAAATATATTCCATGCATCTTGATAGCATAAACATCAACTGCCGCAAGTTTTAATAATTTAACAATCGAAGGATCGATGCTAATTGGGTTACCATGCATTGTCATTTGTCCGGCTGGTGCAATCGCAACCGGCAAGTTTTGAGCTAAAGCTTTTTTTACATTTTTGATGGCAGCAATATCAACTTTAAATTGTTCTTTAGGAATAGCATTAACCATATTTAAAACTAAACGTAAAGTTTTATTATAATAAAAATGACTTGATACAACGTATGTTACTCGCGTATAATTAAAAGCCATTGTTGTTAAATAATGGTCATATTTAGTTGCGTGATTATAAATTACGACACAGCCTTCTTTTTTGTTTCGTTTTTTAAAAACTTGGCGATTTATTTTAATTTTATTTCTCAATTTCATATTAACTTTACTAAAGATTGTATATAAAAACCAAGCTATGAGATTAGGGCGTAAATTAGTTTTTTTCTTTTTATTTTTGGCCATTATAATTCTCCTAATTTGATATATTCGTATATAATTATATAATATTTTCGTAAAATTGTAAACCAATCAAATATATTTGCTGATAACTCTTACCGATTCACTTGCTTTTTTTTACTTTTTATAGTAAAATATTAAATATCTTGCCACTGTGGTGAAATGGTAGACGCGCTGGACTCAAAATCCAGTGGTAGCGATACCGTGTCGGTTCGAGTCCGACCAGTGGCACCAAGTCAGTATAATCCGAACCAAATACTCGTAACGAGTGAATGGTTCGGATTTACTTTTTATCTATGAGCAT
>CANQDG010000046.1 GCA_947591495.1 uncultured Bacilli bacterium | reverse complement strand
TTATAGATATTATTAGATTCTTTTTTTTTTACCAAATTTATAGCTTAATGGGATTGCGACTTTGCGATTGCCCTAACGTTAAGCCTCATTATCAAAAAAAATTTGACATGTTCTTCCTTTTTTGATATAATATAATTAATTAGTTATAAAGGGGTGATTACATGACGAAAGAAGATGCCTTAAAAGTTTGGGAACACGAATTCGGAAATGTAGAATATGCGTACGATTTTACCGGTCGTAAAATTAAAAGAAGTGATTATTTGGTTGAAAATCAAGTTGGCTGGGTAGTATCATACGTTTTACCACTATCACTTGGGGGAAAAGCAAATGAAGGCAATATAATTATTCTTAATCATAATACTGAATATGAAAAGGCCAATAATTATCCTGAGTTTGAAGTTGTAGGAATTCGTTATCAAATTTGTCATGATGAACAAGATGACTTCTACTATATTGAAAAAATCATTGAAGATTAAAGTAAAAAAGCAATATATGGGAGTATATTGCTTTTTTAGATAAAATATATAAACGATTAATAGAGGAGAAGAAAAAGATTTTAATCCAAAGGATAAATCCTTTACAATAATATTGTGTCCTCGAAAAAAACTTTTATACATTAAAATGAGGAAAAATTTATGAGAATTATTGCGGGAAAAAATCGTGGTCATAAATTGTATACACTTGAAGGACTTACAACTAGACCAACACTTGATCAAACCAAAGAAGCTATTTTTAATAGCCTTGGTGGTTATTTAATTGATTTTACCGTTTTGGATGTTTTTGGCGGTAGTGGAGCCCTTTCTTTTGAATCAATTAGTAGAGGAGCAGCTTCTGCCATTATTATCGATTCATCCAAAGATGCAATTAATATAATTAAGAAGAATGCACAAGCTTTAAAACTTGAAGATCAAGTAAAAATTTATCATAGCAATTATCAAAGAATTTTAGCAAACCTTGTTAACAACCAATTTGATATTGTTTTTCTCGATCCACCTTTTCGGATGAAAGTAATTGATGAACTTTGTGAATACTTAATTAATAATGATATGATTGCTGAAGGCGGATACATTGTATGCGAATACCCCAAAGAAGATGTTGTTAATAAAACTTATGAAGGATATCGAATTAAGTTATGTCGTAGATATGCAAGTAGTGAAATTTTAATTTTAGAAAGGGAGTCATAATATGAAAATAGGTGTATATCCTGGAACTTTTGACCCAGTAACAAATGGTCATCTTGACATTATTAAAAGAGCAAGTCAATTATTTGATAAGTTATATGTTTTAGTATCAAATAATATTAATAAAACGACTTTATTTACAATTGATGAACGGCTTCATCTTTTAAAAGAAACTTTAAAAGAGCTTACAAACGTTGAAGTTGTAACAAGTAATCTTTTAACGGTTGAATATGCAAAAAGTATAAATGCAAATGTCATGATAAGAGGACTTAGAATGGTAAGTGATTTTGAATATGAGTTACAAATGGCTACTCTTAATAAATGTTTAAATGATCAAATTGAAACGATTTTCATTATGAGTTCTCATGAATATTCATTCCTTTCATCAAGTAGTGTCAAAGAAATTGCGAAATTTAATGGTGATGTTAGTCAGTTTGTTCCCCAAATAGTTGAAAAGGCTCTCTATGATAAATATCACTAAAACTTAAAAAAAATAATAAATAACAAGACTAAGTAAAGTACTAAGGATAAGATGAATCATTCGTCCTTTGAAATATTTGTTAAAACTTAGGCTTGTTTTTTTTATGATATTATATACTTGTAATAAAATTGCCCCACCATTAAGCGATAATAAACTACTAATTAAAATTAATTCGATATGCGAATTTAAATGATAGTTAATAATATTATGTAGACCGGTTGTTACTTCTAAAAAATCAAGAGCTATTTTAAATAAAGGTATTTTTGTTTGGGTAAAAGGTAATTTAAAAATAGTTACAATTAACATTGTTATTAAGATTTTTAATAAAATAAGTGGTAAATCTTCAATAATATCATTAATATTATCTAAACTATTTTCTTTTTCATCCCCAATTATTTTTGGGTTTAAAGGTTTTTTAGCAAAATATAAAATTAAAGTTGCCATAATTTGGGCAATAATTAAAGTAATAGCTAATTGGCGTTTGAAAAAAAGTGCAATAAAAAGAAAAGATATGTGGGATGAACTAGAAAGAAGTCTTTCAGCTTGTTGTTTAGAAATTAATCCTTTAAGAAAGGCTTTTTTAATCATTACACTAGATGTGGGATTACCGGTTAAAAAACTCATCAATAAAAGGGATAAAGCTTTTTGATTTTCAAAAAGCTTTAAAGGTTTGACTAGTTTAAAAATTAATTTACTAAAATATGGGGTGCAAAAAAGGAGCGAACTTAAAATATACATAGGCACAATTGCCACAACAACTTTATAAAGCCACAATTCAATGACTTCAATAAAGGCCTTTTGCCAAACGTTTTGATAAATAAAAAAATATAATATTTCTAATAGGCAAATGAGAAAGAAGCCTAACTTTAAAAGTTTTTTAAGCATTAGGAATAAGAAGAAGGCTATCAGCCATTAATTCATCACTAGTTAAGTTATTAAGGCTTTTAATATTATCAATAGTTGTATGATATTTATTAGCAATTTTATATAAAGAATCACCATTTTTTACAACATAAGTTATAAAATCTGGTTTTTGATAAGGAACGCCTAAATATTCGGCAATACTTTTAACGACTGCTTCAGCAAGTTTAGGCCATTCATAGCGAATTCTAGTTGTGTCAGCTTCGTTGTCCGCAAACCCATATTCAATAATCATTGAAGTTGAAGGAGCAGTGTTGCGTAAAATGAAATAAAAATCATTTCCGTTCTTTCCCATTCTTTGATAGACATTCCTAATAGGAAGACCAGCTTCTTTTAAAGCGTTTCCTACCATTGTAGGTAGCGTGCCATCAGTCTTGAGGGAATAAATTACTTCACCTCCACCGCTTCCAGCATTATTAATATGATTAGAAATGAGAATATCAGTATTTTTAGCTCCTAGACTATTGATTCTTGCAATTCGTTCACTAGGATTTAAAGTTTCGTCAAATGTTCTAGTTCGTTTAGCCATAATACCAAGTTCATCAAAACGCATTTTTTGATAATCACTAATCTTTTTAGTTATATCTTTTTCTTTAAAAAAGTTATTTGTTCCGCCACCAGGATCCCATCCTCCATGGCCTGCATCAATTATAATCATTTATATCACCAAAATATTTTATGAATGATTATTAAATAAAATGATAGTTTAATAAAAAAATCTTAACCTAAGCTAAAAAACTTTACAAAATAGCAAAAAAGTTGTATAACCTGAGTTTTACAGTTTATTTTGTGTGGCACAATTAATGGTAGAAATCGATTTATGTCGATTCTACCTTCT
>CANQDG010000045.1 GCA_947591495.1 uncultured Bacilli bacterium | reverse complement strand
TGTAAATCCATAGCTTTATCGTTTAAATATTGGTCCTTTTATACGTGTATAATTTCTATATGAATTTTAGGTTTAAAAATATACCTTTTAAAGGTTTTATAAACTTGTTTAACACAATCGTTTTAAAAAATGTAAAAAATAAAAAAAATACGCAGGAAAAAGTGTAGAAAAACGTTGACAATTTACATTTTTTATGTTAAAATCTTTATGTGAGGTTTTAATATGGAACGAAAAATGTATAATAAACTAGTTGCATGGAAAAATAATCCATCAAGAAAGCCCTTAATTTTACAAGGGGCACGACAAGTTGGTAAAACATATTTAGTTAATTACTTTGCTAAAAAAGAATATATAAACTGTGTTTACTGTAACTTTGAAAGAGATCAAAATCTTTATGATTTTTTTGATAATCTTTCACCTAAAAATATTATTAAAAAAATATCTTTATATAAAAGAAAAGAAATTTTTCCTATGCAAACTTTAATAATTTTTGATGAAATACAAGCTTTTCCTCGAGCAATCACATCACTTAAATATTTCTGTGAAGATGCTAATGAATATCATATTATTGGTCTTGGTTCTTTACTTGGTATAGCTGTTAATCGCGAAAATTTTTCTTTTCCTGTTGGCAAAGTACAATTTATGCGCCTTTACCCCTTAGATTTTGAAGAATATTTAATGGCCAAAAATGAACAAGAATTAATTAATATGATAACAAATTGCTACTTGAATAATCTTAAGTTAGATGATGCTTTTCATCAAAAAGCATTAGAATACTATAAAGAATATTTATTTGTTGGCGGTATGCCAGAAGCAGTTGAAGAATTTAATAAAAATAAAAATACTGATTTAGTTAGATTAGTCCAACAAACGATTTTAGATTCATATTTTAGTGATATGAGTAAATATAACAAGTCTACAGAAATTGCTAAAACAAGTTTAGTATATAAAACAATTAGCAAAATTTTAGCAAAAGAAAATAAAAAATTTCAATATAAAGATATCAAAAAAGGTGGTCGCTCTTTAGAATTTGAAAAGGCAATTGAATGGATTGCTTTAGCCGGAATTGCTACACAACTTTATCGTCTTGAACAAGTTATGTTACCACTAGATGCATATAAATCATTATCAGATTTTAAATTTTACATGAATGATGTAGGCTTATGCTCTGCAAACGAAGATTTAAATTATGAAGATATTTTAAGAGATGATATCGCTTATGTTAATTTTAAAGGTGGATTAACGGAAAATTATGTTTTTAATCAATTAGTAATTAATGATTTAAAACTTTATTATTGGACTAATAAAAATCAAGCTGAAGTAGATTTCATTACGCGCATTGATAATGATATTATTCCTATTGAAGTAAAATCATCAATAAATAATAAAGCAAAAAGTTTAAATAGTTATATACAAAGGTATAAACCTAAATATGCTATTCGTATTTCAACAAGAAATTTTGGTTTTGAAAATAATATTAAATCAGTTCCCCTTTACGCAACGTTTTGTATAACGAAAAATACAAATATTAGATAAACAAGGATAAAAACTTGCAAAAATTTTTGTTTTAAGATATAATGCAAGTAGAATAAATAAAGGAGCGTTTTTATGAATAATAAACTGAATAATATGTTAAAAGAGTTTTTGAGTAATGCTGATATTAAAGATGATAATGATTTAGAAGCAAAATATAAAGAATTTATTGAAAAATATAATAATGATGAAATAGAATATGAAAATACTCCCCTTGATGATGCATATGAATTGTTAGATAAAGCTCAAGAATCTAAATCAAAAACACAAGCTATGAATTATGCCAAAAAAGCTTATAAAACTTGCCCTGAATGTTTTGATGCTTTATTATTCTTAGCCGATTTAGAAGAAAATCCCATAAAAAGATGGAAATTACTTGATGAAGGCTTAAAATCCGAAAAGGAAAGATTAGAAAAAGGAAATTATTTTAATAAAGAAGATATTGGCCATTTTTATAGTATATTTGAAACTAGACCATATATAAGAGGGTTATTTTATAAATTACAATATTTAATTGTTGATGGCAAGATCAAACAAGCTTTAAGTTATTGCAAAGAAGTATTAAGATTAAATGAACATGATAATCTTGGTGCAAGATATTATTTAATGGCCATATACGCATATCTAGAAGACAAAGAAATCATAAAACTTTATCAAAAATTTCCTGAAGAAAATCTTGAGATGTTATTGCCGTTATTTATTTACTATTACAAAGAGGGTAATGACGAAAAAGCTAAATATTATTTAAAAAAAGTAAATGAAGCTAATCCTCATTTCATAAAATTATTTGATGATACATTTGAAGAAGGAACTGAGTTAGAAATGGGTAGTTATATAATCGGAGAACCTTCTGAAGTTATCAGTTATATTAATCGGTATGACTTTCTTTTAGATAGTGTTCCTACTTTACCATATTATGTTCATGAATATAGTAAGAGATTTAAACATTAAGATAAAAAATAAAGCCATATGCTTTATTTTTTCATAAAAACTATTGATAATGCCTGCTGTTTAAATAGCAGGTTTTTTCTTTTAGAATTGACATGTAGTTTATAAAACTTGTTGATATATCGATTATTAAATATTGACATTTATTATAACATTTGATATAATAATATTATAACAAATGTTATAAAATGGTGGAAAAAATGAAGGATTTAATTAAATATATAAGATGTGAAAGACACATTTCACAACAAAAATTTGCGGAAGAATTAAAAGTTTCCTTTGCAACAGTTAATCGATGGGAACAAGGTAAAAATATTCCTAATGAATCAATTCAAAACAATCTTTTTCAATATGCTAAACAATATAATATTGATATAGTTTCTTATATCATTACTAAATATAAAAATGAATTAAAGAAATATCTTGATGAAAATATGACAATATTATTTCATGGATCCAAAGCTGGCATTATTAATGAAATATCGCCAATCAGTAGAAAACAATGCGATTTTGGCAAAGGTTTTTACATGGGAGATGAAGTAATTCAACCTTTAACTTTAATTTGTAATTATGATAATCCTAAATTATATATTGTTGGACTTGATTTAAAGGATTTAAAAGTTTTGGAAATACCAAATACAATTGAATGGGCATTACTTGTCGCATATCATCGTGGTAAATTGGAAAGTATAATTGAAAATAAACTATATGATAAATACAAAAAAATGTTCAATGATTATGATGTAGTAATTGGTAGTATTGCCGATGATCGAATGTTCTATGTATTAGATAATTTTTTCAATAATAACATAACGGATAAAGCTTTAGTAGAATGTTTAGCAACTATTAAATTAGGAAAGCAATATGTAGCTATTACAGAAAAAGCATGTCAACATATTACAATTAAACAAGAAATCGTGTTATCAAAATTAGAATTATATGCTCTTCAGGATATAAGTAAGACTAATCGTCAAAAAGGAATTGATCAAGCTAATGAAATTTGTAAAATATATCGACGTGATGGTAAATTTTTTGATGAAATTTTAGGTGATAAATAATGATCGATACAATAATTAATAAATTATGTTCCATTCAAGGACGTTTGTTTGAACTTGCAACTAGTAAAGAATATGATAGTGAACAATTTATAACTATTTATATGAAATCAGATGTTGCAAAACATTTTAATTCAGAATATGATAGTTTACAGTGGATGGGCGAAGAATATATTTTAGATTTATTAGAAGAAAAATATCAATTCAAAAAAGGTTTTGTATACGATAAAGATGTTATGTTTTGGATGGGGTATATTTATTGCTATTGGCATTTTTATAGTTTTGATTCATGTAATGATATTGTTTCAACTGCTTCACCCAAAACAATGTTAAAAAATTATTATGCAATGCATATGATTGATTATGATTTAGCTATAGAAAATCTTATGCAATTAAAACTTGAAGAAAGAATAAGAAGGCAAGACAAAGAAATTTTTAAATATGTAGCAAAAAATATTATAGATAGTTTAGAAATAAGTATTAATGAAAAAGAATATCGAAAAATGCTAATTGAAATAGTTATAGAAGAAAAAGATCGTCAATTGAAAGAAAAAATCAAATATAATAATCATATTAAATTATCAGAAAATATTAAAACTATAAGATTTTCCTATATTCAATTTATTATTAATTTAATAGATGAATCTCTTTGGCCGATTGCTAAAAAAGTTGAATATAAATTAATTATTGATAAAATAGAAAATAAAATTGTTAATTATGGTTTTTCAGAAGAAAATTATGCTTTTTTAGAAGGTATTTATCAAGAATTATACAAAAAAACAACTTATGAGAATTTATAATTTTAATAAAATTTAATCGTAAAAAGTTTATTACATTTGAACTATTTTGTTAATTTGTAAATGATGTGAGACCAAAAAATTAAAATAAGAATTAAGCTATGTTATACTTATAATTACCATTT
>CANQDG010000044.1 GCA_947591495.1 uncultured Bacilli bacterium | reverse complement strand
TTTTATTTTTGTTCAAATCTTTTATTATTTATATATTATGTCTTTGCATAAATTTAAATATAATTTGCCAAGAAAGATTTTTTTAATTATACGTCTTGCAATCATTCCTATAATGATTATTGTAACGATTATCATTAAAGATTTAACCATTTTTCTTGCTAGCATTTATTTTGTTAATTTATTTTTAAACTTTATTGAAAGTTGTATGTCCTTTAAGTTTAATAAATTATTACCATTTGGGCTGTTATTATTTATTTTTTGTGACATCTTTGTGGGAATCAATAATATAGCTGATTTTATCGAGATTAGTACTAATTCTTTTATCTATAAAATCATTGTTAGCGATCTTGATTTTATGTGGTTATTTTATCATCCATCGCAAGTTCTTTTATCAATTAGTGGTCTTTTTCAAACTAATGATTAAATTAATTCATTTTATTTAACATAACAAAAACCCTACAAAGTAGGTTTAATCATAATTGATTAAGTTTGCTTTATAGGGTTTATTATTTTTTTATTTATTTACTCCATACGTAATCATAATATTTTTCTCTTAAATATTGTGCTGCCGTTGATGGATCTGATAAACTTGAGATATCTTTGGTAGAATTATATTTAGTAACTTTCCAATCATATGGTGCAGCAAAATTAGCAGTTGTCAAATTTTTACAACTGGCGAAAGCACTAGTTTGGATATTTACAACAGTTGTTGGTATATTAATTGTTTTTAAGTTTGAACAATTAGCAAAGGCCCACCAAGATATTGTTGTTATACCTTCAGAAAGTTCAACTATTTCTAACTTTTCACAATCCGCAAAAGCTCCATGTTCTATAATTGTTACATTATATACTTGATCTTTAATTTGAATTGTTGAAGGAACTGTTAAATTTGTTGCCTGACCAATATATCTAGTTACCACTGCTTGATTATCCCTAATTATATATTGGATACCATCTTTTTCTAAATAATTATTTTCGTTTACTCCAAAATAAACAGAATCATAATAATATGATAAAGAATCATAACCGGTTGGTTCTTCCTCTGATTCAAAATAAACGGCTGCGCAACGCAAAAAGGCCTCACCACCATCGCTTGTAATGCTTGATGGAACAAATAAAACTAAATTATGACATTCATAAAAGGTATGTTCTTCTAATCTTGTAATACTTGATGGAAGCGTTATGTTAGTAAGAGCTGTACAATAAGCAAAAGCATATTTTCCGATACTTGTAATATTGGATGAAAGTTCAATGCTTTGTAATTTTTCCCAACTATAAAATGCATAGTTTGCAATGCTAGTTACTCCTTCTAACATATCTTCGGTAATATTTATTAATTCTTCACTATTTAGCTTTAAGACAGCTTGGTCATTTGATAATGGATTGGCATTTGCGTTTTCAAAATTTATCTTAAGCCATGATGCTAAATTTGTGATATTTATTTCAATTAGAGTTGATAATGCGTTTTCACCTATAGTTTGGATACTTGATGGAATGATTAAACTTTGTAAATTCATGCAGTTTGAAAAAGCATATTGGCCTATACTTTGGACTCCTTCTTCCATTGTTACATCATTTAGATTTGTACAGTAATAGAAAGCATATGAGCCTATACTTGTGATGCTTGATGGAATTGTTATTTCATTTAAATTAATATTATGATAAAAAGCATTTTGTTCGATAGTTGTAACATTATATTGTTTATTATCTTTTTCTATTGTACTTGGAATGTCTAATGATGTTTCATTTCCCAAATAATTAACTAATATAGCACTTTCATTTTGAATTAAAAATATCGTTTCATTTTGTTTTATAACATCATCTTTTGTTACACCAAAATAGATAACACCATATTGTGTTTCTTCCCAATTTTCAGGTTTTGTATTACTTTCACAAAAAACATAGCCGCTAAAAGCATATTGTCCGACCGTAGTAACACTATTAGGAATAAAGATTAAGGCTCTTATATTAGCATCATAACCAGAAAAGGCATATTGGCCTATACTTTGGACTCCTTCTTCTATTGTTACTTCTTTTAAATTGTTACAGCCACGGAAGGCATATGCACCTATACTTTGAACACCTGATTGAATTTCTACTCTTTCTAGACTTTTGCATTCATAAAAAGCATTCGCATTAATTTTTTGTCCACCGGTAATTATAACTTCTTTGAGTGATTCAGGAACACAGGCATTATTATACGAATAACTACTTGCGCCAAAGAAATAACCAAAAAACATATTTTTAGTTCCATTTGGAGCCTCACCAACAAAAGGAATGGTCATACTTTGTAAAGAAGTGCACTCTTCAAAGGCCGATACACCGATGCTTTGGACACTAGATGGAATCTTTATACTTTGTAAACTTGTACAGCCTCCAAAGGCAAATGAGCCTATACTTGTGACACTTGTTGGGATGGTTATGCTTTGTAAATTTGTACAGCCTCCAAAGGCAGCTTCTTCTATACTTTGGACACTAGATGGAATGGTTATACTTTGTAAATTTGTACAAACATTGATGGCCCGTTCTCCTATACTTGTTACACCATCTTTAATTATGATTGTTTCTAAATATGTACATTGTGAAAATGCATATGGTTCTATATCTTTTAAGCCTAAAAGTGTAACTTTTTTAAGTGATTCTGGTACATATTCATCGTTTTCAGAATAGTCGTGTCTTGCGCCAAAGATATAACCAAAATGGGTATTGCTTTTTCCACCATCTCCTGTAAATGGAATAACCATACTTTCAAGGCTTGTGCATCCTTCAAAAGCTGATTCACCAATTGATCTTACTGTTTCAGGAATGGCTACGCTTTGTATTTTTGAATTCATAAAAGCATACTTAGGTATACTTGTTACACCTTCAAACATTTCTTCGGTAATATTATTTGCTTCAACTCCATTTATCTTTAAAACTACATTTTCGTTTTCTAATGGATTACTAGAATTAAATACAATGTTACACCATGCTACTAAGCTTGGAATATTTATAGTTGTTAAATTAGGGCAATCACAAAAGGCATGATATCCTAAAGTAAGCTGTTTAGGTACATCTTGAAATGTTACTTCAGTTAAATTTTCGCAATTTCTAAAGGCATCTGAGGCTATACTTTTGACACTGGATGGAATTACGACTCTTCTTATAGTTTTAGACCACCGAAAAGCGCCCGATTCTATCTCTGTAACACAATCAGGAATGATTACTTCTTCTTGTTCAAATCCGGATTTGAAACCACTTATTGCACAAAAAGTAGCACTACATCCAAAACTAAACGGCAACATTTCATCTTTAACTTTAAATAAAGCTTTGTAAGTCGCAGGTTCTTCTTCAATTTCAAAAACATAATTTATATCGTTTGATACTAGTTGATTATTTTTATATATACCATCGAATTCAAAGCCTAAAAAAGCTATTATTTCAACATCTATTGTATCACCTACTACTGATGTGTCAGGAATTTGATATTCCATTTTTCCACCTTGGCCAGTGAATGGTTCAAATGTAATCGGAAAATCAATCCATTTAGCAAAATATGTCGTATCTTCATCATCTGCTAATTTGAAAATATAATTTAATTCACCACTTACTTTATTATTATTTTTGAACCAACCAACAAAAGTATAACCACTCTTAGTTGTTGCTTTAAGGGTAATGGTGCTATCATAATCATATGTACCACTACCTTCTACTTCACCCTTTGTTTCGTCTAAACTTTCAACCGTTATTTCATATTGATTAACTTGCCAAGATGCAACAAATTTAACTTTTTCATCATAATTAAAATTATTAAGACTTGCACCTTCAGCGTTTGTTACTTGAACTGTGTCTTGATACCAACCATTAAAAGTATAGCCTTTTTTCGTTGGAACAGGTAAATTATAGGCTGTATCATATGTAATACTTTGTTTAGAATTATCAAGAGCATTGCCACCATTAACATCTAATGTAACCTCATATGCATTAGCCTCACATTTTGCAAAAAGGTTGAGGTCTTGCCATAGAGTTAACGAATCTGCTACAGTTCCATCTTGATTTTGCCAATTATAAAAAGTATAGCCTTTAATAGTAGGTGTATATTCTACTTTGTATTCTTTACCAGTATAAGCCTTATCTTGCCAAACAACTTGATCACCAACATAGTAGTTAATATCAGCTTCATAACTTCGATGAATTATTAGTTCATAAAAATTATCTTGTGAACCATCAAGTGAACTAACAACAATATAAAAATTATTATTACCATTTTGTAAATGGCCATCAAGACCGGTTGCTACTTTGGTTGTAATTTCGGTAATGCCCATTTTATCAAGATATAATTTCCAAGTTGTATCTTTACTACATATTACTTTATCTGATAATGGAACACTATCAATATCCTTTTCCACAAGCATGAAAATTTGATTTCCTTCGATAACGCTATTTTCAACACTTAAAATAACGGCTTTTTCTTCGGCCCATTTAGCATAAAGCGTCATATTAGAAGTGACGAAATTTGTATCAAACCGCCAATATTCTTCCCCATTTAAAGTCGTCGTCCAACCTAAAAAGGTATGTCCAACTTTAGAAGGCGTCTCAGGAGCTATTAACTTATCACCACTATTTACCGTAAGTTCTTTAGTAGAAGCCCCGTTTTTAAATACGCCACCATTTGCATTAAAGGTTACTGTATATGTATTAACGGTAGAACCATTTTTTTCCCATTTAGCTAAAATAGTTAAATTTTTAGTAATCTTGGTATTAAAATCAAATAATTCATCACCCGCTAAGACCCAACCCTTAAAAAGATAATTTTCTCTCGTAGGATCTTCCGGTTTTGCTACTTGACCTTTTTTTTCGACCGTTACTTCCTTAATCGATTCTTGGTTACTAAATACACCACCATTTGCATCAAAGGTTACAGTATATGATTTCTTTTTGCAACTAGTAAATGTAAAAGCAAGAAAGAAGATAAAAATGACTAAAAATGCTCTAATTATTTTTTTACTCATATAATTTCCTCCTAATTTATATATATTATATCAAAATTCATAAATAAAATGATATAAAAAGCATTTGTAAAATAATAAAAATGGTTAAAATAGCTCTTTTTTTAACCATTTTTATTTTAGGTGTGATTATTTAAATAAAAAATCTATTGTAAAAATACCATTTAATTTTTTAAAGGTTTTACGATAGATTAATTTATTAATTATTTAGTTGATTCTTTTTTCTTTTCTTAAAGATTTGTGCCCTAAATAGTATTATTAAGAATACGATAAATAAAATAATAGCTATGATTAAAACAATAATCGTTTGTTTTAGGCCTTGTGGTGCCACAGATGCCAAAAACATAATTGGTAAACCAAAAATAATAGCTGGTAAGTTTTGAGGATATGTGAATTTCTGTAGGGTTTTATTATATTGTTTAATTGCATAAAAAGGCAACTCCTTTATAATATTTATAACACACAAATGCAATGAAAGGAGTTGCTATGAATAATGATATCATAAAATTATTAAATTTGGAACAATTTAACTTACAAATTAAAAACATTTCTACCTATAAACAAAACAATATTTTATTTTGCGAAATTACTTTACAAAAGCTTAAGACTAAATGGCATAAAGACGAAATTAGAAAATTTCTGTTCAGTATTGATCCTGATTTAAAAGAAGC
>CANQDG010000043.1 GCA_947591495.1 uncultured Bacilli bacterium | reverse complement strand
ACTATGTAAATCCATAGCTTTATCGTTTAAATATTGGTCCTTTTATACGTGTATAATTTCTATATGAATTTTAGGTTATTATTAAAAACTAAGAATAAAATAAATTTAATATTTAATTTGTTAATACAAGTTGACAAACATTTATTTTTCGACTAAAATATAGTTAGACTATAGATTATTAATAGAGGTGTTTATGTATATTAAAAGAAATATTGAAGATGTTCTTTTAAGAAGAGCTTTAAATAGTCGTTGTATTCTTATTACAGGAGCTCGACAAGTTGGTAAATCAACGCTTCTTAAAAAATTATACCCAAATGTAAAATATGTTACTTTTGATGATAAAATTTTATTAAATACTGCAATTGAAGATCCTAAACTATTTATTAAAAGTTTGCCTAAACCAACAATTATAGATGAAGTTCAATATGCTCCTAATATATTTCCATATATAAAAATGGAATGTGATAAAGCAGATAAGTATGAAAATTATTATCTAACTAGCTCTAAAGAAATTTACAAAATGTCTAATCTGCAAGAATCATTGGCAGGTAGAGTTTCTATTTTAGAATTACAATGCTTATCTTTGCGTGAACTTCATGGAATTTCATTTAATAAGCATTTTGTGCCAAATGCAACATATATTTCAGAAAGAGAAAAAGAACTTAAACCATATGATAATCTTTGGAAAACAATCCACCATGGAATGTATCCAGAAATGCATGTTACGCAAAGAGAATGGCAAGATTTTTATTCAGCTTATGTTAGCACTTATCTAGAAAGAGATATTAAAGAAGAACTTGAAATAAAAGATTCCATTGCTTTTACACGTTTTCTTACTTCGGTTGCTGCGCGAACAGGCCAAATGTTAAATTATTCTTCTATTGCTGAAGAAGTTGGTGTCACTCAAGTTACCATTAAAAATTGGATTTCTGTTTTAGAAAGAACAGGTATTATATATATATTACAACCATATTATTCTAATCATTTAACAAGAGCAATTAAAACACCTAAATTATATTTTAGAGATACTGGTCTTGCTTGTTATTTAACTAAATGGAACAGCGCTGAAGCATTAGAACAAAGTGCGGTTGTAGGCAATATGTTTGAAACTTTTGTAATTAGTGAAATTTTAAAATCATTTACTAATGAAGGTAGTGATTATACATTTAATGTGTTTTATTATCGAGGTAAAGATAAGGCTGGTTTTAAAGAAAATGAAATTGATTTAATTATTGAAGAAAACGGAACTTTATATCCTATTGAAATAAAAAAGAGTGCTAATCCTAATAAATCGATGGCTTCAGCTTTTAATGTATTAGATAAAGATATTAATAAAAAAAGAGGCACAGGCGCTATTGTATGTTTATATGATAATAAATTATATCTTGATGATAATTTAGTTGTTTTACCTATTGAATATATTTAAAATTTTTTTGGTTTTATATATTTTGCCAATGTAAATTATTATAAAAATTATAATTTAAAAGGTATATATGTAATAATAAAGTTATCTGACTAAATTCAATTAGAAAAATGCGAAGATATTAATGATTTAGTGATGCTTGTCAAAATGTATTGTAACAAAAATGAACTAAAATAGAAATAAGCCAAATTAAGTTTAACGAATAAAGGGTTGATATTTATTAAAAAATAATGACGTTTATATTGTTTAAATTATATTTTTATGATAAAATATTTCTAATGAAAATGATAAGGAGATTATATTATGATATATAGTGAATCCGATTTAATTGAATTAAAAGAAATTTTAAATGATTCTTTAGAAAAAGAAGTCATTGGTTTTTTAAATACACTTGGTGGCACTATTTTTTTAGGAATAAAAGATGATGGCACAATTTGTGGAGTTGATGATATAGATAAAGTCATATTAAAAATTGCTGATAGAATTAAAAATAATATTTTACCATCACCAATGGGACTTTTTCATATTAAAATTTCTGAAGATAATAATAAACAAATTATTGTTCTTAGTGTCGCAGGTGGACTTGAAAAGCCATATTATTTAAAAAAATATGGTATGACACCTAATGGTTGTTTTATACGTATTGGAACACAAACTTCACCTATGCCTCAAAGTCAAATAGATAATTTATTTTCTAGACGTGTAATTAATACACTTCATAATGTAGTAGCTCCAAATCAATCTTTAACTTTTGCCCAACTTAAAATTTATTATCAAGAAAAAGGTTTCGAAGTTGATAATGAATATTTTTTAAGAAATTTAGATTTATATACGGAAGATGGCAAATTCAACTATGTTGCCTATTTAATGGCCGACAATAATGGTAATTCAATTAAAGTAGCAAGATTTAAAGGCACAGAAAAGTTAGATATTTTAGAACGAAATGAGTATGGAAGATGTTGTTTAATTAAATCTGCATATTCTGTCTTAGAAAAATTAGATGTAATAAACACTACAGTTGTCCGAGTTGGCGGAGAAGCCAGACGAAAAGAATATCGATTAGTGAATAAAGATGCTTTAAGAGAAGCTGTATTAAACGCCATTATTCATAATGACTATATTAATGGCTCATATCCTGTATTTGAAATTTATGATGATAGAATAGAAGTTATTTCTTCGGGTGGATTACCTGTAGGGCTTACTATAGAAGAATTCTTTAATGGTAGAAGTTTGCCAAGAAATAAAGAATTAATGAGAATATTTTCTGATATGGAGTTATGTGAACAATTAGGTTCGGGAATGAAAAAAATTATGAAATATTATACAAAAGATGATTTTGAAATCTCTGAACACTTTATAACTGTCAAATTTAAATATAACAAAGATGCGTTATCAATTCTTGGCAATGTAAATGGCAATGTAAATGGCAGTGTAAATGGGCTAAGCATTATAGAATTAAAAATAATAGAAATGTTAAAAAATTACAATACGATTAATTTAACTACTCTAGCTAAAAAATTAGATATAGGCCAAAGATCATTATCGAGATATATCAAAACTTTAAAGGAAAAACAAATTATCCAAAGAATTGGTTCTGATAAAACAGGATATTGGAAAGTAAGTTATTAAGATGTATTAGTCAGAAGTGAACCGTCAATTGTTAGACAGGATAAGTTTAACAAAAAGGGTTCATTTTTTTATAATTATTCACTAATATTTAAAAAAACTGGTCAAAATAAAATAAAAATATTGGTCAATTTTGTAAATATAAAGCAAGAATAATTGATTTTGTAATTGAAAAATATCTTAAAATATTTGAAACTATTTACATTGAAGATTTTAATGATATGAAAATATGTGAACTTCTTCAAATTATGCAAATAGTGGATTTTTAATAGGAGATTTAAGTTGTAATTTTACCAATACTTGTGTGTCAAAACCTAACATTATGCGATTTTTGAATGAAAAACCTTGAGTTTAATTGATAAAACGGAATGTTTTGAACTGTTAATAATTATATGAAAAGTAAAATAAAAATAAATTTAAAAAAATTTGATATTGCAAAAAAATATATAACAACAAAAATATGAATAAACTATGATGTTAATGTAATTTCAATTGCCGATACCGGCAAAATTAATGCTAAAAATTAGTAATTAATCTTGTTTTTTTGCCGATATTATGCTATAATTATATAGAGGTGATTTAGATGAAATATTTATCCGTAACTGATATAGCTAAGATGTGGAATTTGTCCGAACGCAGTGTTCGAAATTATTGTGCACTTGGAAAAATTGATGGTGCTTTTTTGACAGGAAAAACGTGGAATATTCCTGAGAATGCGCAAAAGCCTGAACGTATTAATAAAAAATCAACTAATTTTGTTACGCTTTTAGATGTGTTAGTTGCGGAGAAAAACGCAAAACTTTCTGGAGGTATTTATCATAAAGTCCAAATTGAGTTAACT
Organism: uncultured Bacilli bacterium; assembly: GCA_947591495.1. Lineage (GTDB taxonomy): Bacteria > Bacillota_I > Bacilli_A > ML615J-28 > CAG-313 > CAG-313. The sequence continues at coordinate 2,180 of CANQDG010000043.1, read as the reverse complement.
TATAACTCAAATCATATTGAAGGAAGTTCATTAACGCACGATCAAACGCGCTATATCTTTGAAACGAATAGCATTGGAATAGATGGTGGCTTTCTCAAAGTAGACGATATTGTTGAAACGACAAATCATTTCAAATGTATAGATCTTATTATTGAAACTGCTAAAAAGCCGATCACGGAAGTTTTGATTAAAGAATTACATCGCACATTAAAAAATGGCACAACTGATGCACGGCAATCTTGGTTTGTTGTAGGGGATTATAAAAAGATTCCTAATACTGTTGGTGATATGTTGACAACAAGCCCTGAAGAAGTTAGTCAAAAGATGAAAGAACTGCTCCTTGAATACAACGCAAAAAAAGATAAGTCTTTTGATGATTTGTTAGATTTTCATTATAATTTTGAATGTATCCATCCTTTTCAAGATGGGAATGGTAGAATTGGACGATTGCTGCTTTTTAAGGAGTGTCTCAAATACAATATTGTGCCATTTATTATTGACGATGATTTAAAATTGCTTTATTATCGTGGCTTAAAAGAATGGAAAAACGAGCGAGGATATCTTCGTGATACATGTCTTTTTGCCCAAGACAAATTCAAAGTTTGGCTTGATTACTTCAAGATTAAATATTAAAGCATATAAAAGAAATATTGATAAAATGAAATTTTTTGTAAGATTAAATGGTTTTATATTATAACATTATTTGGCTTATTATTAATGTAAAATAAATTAATGATTAATTTTTTAAATATAGACTTGACAAATAAAATATTTTAGTCTATAATGGAATTATATTCCGAAAAGGACGGTAAAAATATATGTATATTAAAAGAATGATGGAAGATAATATCATAAAATTATCAAAAGAATTTCCTGTAATTGTTGTTTCTGGCGCAAGACAAGTAGGAAAATCGACTATGTTACAAATGCTAAAAAGCCAAACAATGAATTATGTAACATTAGATGATTTAAATGCTCGCTCTTTAGCATTATCCGATCCTAAATATTTTTTAGAACAATATCCATACCCCGTTTTAATTGATGAAATCCAATATGCGCCGAACTTATTAAATTATATAAAAATAATCGTAGACGAACAAAGACTTAAATGGTTAAAAGCCAATGAACCAAATAAAGTTTTATTTTGGTTAACTGGATCACAACAATTTCAAGTAATGAAAAATGTTAGTGAGTCACTTTCAGGAAGAGTAGGTATATTACAATTATATTCATTATCACTTTCAGAAATAAATCAAAATAACTTTTCTTTATTCACACCCAAAATTGATGAGTTAAAAAACAAAAAATTAACTCATAAATTAACATCACAAGAATTATTTGAAAAAATATTTAAGGGCGGAATGCCAAGCGTTGTTACCAATGAAATTGATAGAAATAATTATTTTTCTTCTTATATTAGCACATATATTGAAAGAGATATACGTCAATTATTAAATGTTGGTAAAACAATAGAATTTTATAATTTTATTCAATATCTAGCAGTAAGAACGGCTCAAGAAGTAAATTATTCGAGCATTGCAAAAGAAATTGGAATTGACTCTAAAACAGTCAAAAGTTGGATTAGTATTTTAGAAGCATCAGGTATAATATATTTATTACAGCCATATCATTCAAATTTGTCAAAGCGATTGATTAAGTCACCTAAATTATATTTTATGGATACAGGCTTATGTAGTTATCTAGCTAAATATCCGGATTTTAAAACATTAGAAGTAGGTGCTTTATCAGGTGCTATCTTTGAAACTTATGTTGTTAGTGAAATAATAAAAAATTTTGCTAGTTATGGAAAAGATCCTAAAATGCATTTATATTATTATCGTGATAAAGATCAAAAAGAAATTGATTTAATTTATGTTGAGGCAGATATAATATATCCAATTGAAATAAAAAAGGGTGTTAATCCTAGCAACCCTACTAAAAATTTTGATGTGCTTAAGCGTTATTCATCACAGGTTGCGCCGGGATTAATATTATGTATGACGCCTCAATTACAGCCAATAAATAAAAATAGTTGGCTTTGTCCAATTGAACTTATTTAATATTTAAAAAAGCTGTAAAATTAGTTAACAAACTAATAATACAGTAAGCGTGTAAAATAAGACGTCTTGAAAAAAGGCGTCTTATTTTATATACTATAATCGGAGGTGTAAAAAAGTGAG
>CANQDG010000042.1 GCA_947591495.1 uncultured Bacilli bacterium | reverse complement strand
GCTTCAAAATAAAAAAATCTAAGTAAAACCTAGATTTTTTCTGTTTTTTTATTTGCTTTATTGCTTTTTTAGCATATCAACTGTAAAACTCAGGTTATATCACATTTTTTCTTTGTTTAAGCCTTTTTGGCTTTATTTATCATATTTTATCATCTATATCTTATTTAGCAAATCTTTTCGACTTGAAGTTTAATAAAAAACATTGTATAATAGTATTTGGTGAATTATATGAATCCCTTAATAAATGATGAAAAACATTATGTTACTTTAAGCAATTATTTAAAAAGTATTTATCATAAAAAAGTATTTAAAATATCTTTAAATGGTAATTTTTCTTGTCCTAATCGCGATGGAACAATCAGTAAAATAGGTTGCATTTTTTGTTCTAAAGAAGGTAGTGGTGATTTTGCGGGCGATAAAAACCTTTCTATTGCTGAACAATTTACCAATGTTGCCCACCAAATGGAAGAAAAATGGCCTGATGGATATTATATTGCTTATTTTCAAGCTAATACTAATACTTATGATACGTTAGAAAACTTAAAAAAAAGATATGATCAAATTTATGATGGTAAAACTTTATTAAACGATAAAATAAAAATATTAAGCATTGCGACAAGACCTGATTGCCTAAATGAAGAAATTGTTCAATATCTAGCTAATATTAATAAAACACTTCCTGTTTGGATTGAATTAGGTTTTCAAACGATGCATCAAACAACTGCTATTTTAATTAATCGTGGCTATTCTAATGAAGTATTTGAAGAAGCTCTTAAATTATTAAAAAAATATCACCTAACAATCATTGTCCATATTATTAATGGCTTGCCAGGTGAAAGCATGCAAGATATGATTGATACCGCAAAATATTTAAATAATTTAGATATTGATGGTATTAAAATTCATATGCTCCATATTATGAAAAACACTTATTTAGCTAATATGTATAAGCATAACCCTTTCCCTATCTTGAGTCTTAATGAATATGTTGAAATTGTTACTACTCAGTTACGCTATTTAAATGACCAAATTGTTATTCATCGTTTAACTGGTGATGCACCAAAAGATTTATTAATCGAACCTCTTTGGACGTTAAAGAAATTTATCGTAATAAATGAGATTGATAAATTAATGCGAAAAAAACAAATTTATCAAGGTGATTTATGTATAAAATAGTGGAATTTTCTCATCATCTAATTCAAAACTTTTATAACTATAATTCTCATCGCCATTTAACTTTTATTGATGCTACTTGTGGTAATGGTCATGATAGCCTTTTTATGGCTAATTTATTAAAACCTACTGATGAACTTATTTGTTATGATATTCAAGAAATTGCTATCAATAATACTAAAAATTGTTTAGCCCAAAGTAATTTTAAAAATATCACTTATCATCTTGGTTCCCACGAAGTTTTAATTGAACCTCATTTTGATTTAATCATTTATAATTTAGGATATTTACCAAATGGTGATAAATCCCTTACAACTAAAACCTCTTCTAGTTTAAAAAGTATTCAAAATGCCCTTGAAATACTTAATAAAAGCCATGATAATTGTTTAATAATTATTGTGTTATATCCTGGACATCCTGAAGGTTTTAAAGAAAGTATGGAAATTGATAATTTTTGTTATCAATTAAATAGTAAAAATTATTTAGTTTGTAAATATCAAAATTATAATCGGCCAAGTGCTCCTTATATTTTAACTATTAGTAAAAATATTTTAAAAAATACCTAAAAAAACTGCCCTTCGGCAGTTTTTTATTTTTAAGAATTAAATTTCTGATAGTTTTTTGCCAATTAAATTTTCAGGATTTACATATTTACCATCTTTGACAATTTGGAAGTAAACATGATTACCAGCTTCTTTGTCAATATCAGTATTTCCACTTGTTCCAAGTTTATCCCCTTGATTAACCATTGCACCTTCAACTACTGATACTTCACTAAGTCCATAATAGCATGTTTTTAAATTTTCATTATGCTCGATTACAACATAATTTCCATATAATGGACTTTCTTTTATTTCAACAACTTTACCGCTAAGGGTTGCTAAAACCGCAAATGAAGTATCATCTTTTTTAGCATAACTTGTACCACTACTTGTGCGGTACGTATTACCATATTTAATTAATGCTTTGGCTTGATCTTCTTTTGAGGCATTTTTGTCATAAAATTTTCTTACAATTTGATAATCTAATGAATCATCAAATGGTAATTTTAATACTTCCTCCGGTTTAGTATCTACAGGTTCATCAACAGAAGGACCAACAACTGGAGGTTGTTCCTCAACTGGAGGATTTGTTCTACCACCAAGAGAAGCAGAAACAATTAAAGCAACGACTAAAACGGCTAATATTCCTACAAAGAAGAAAAATTGAAATTTGTTTTGGCCAATTTTTTTAATCAAATTCTTCACTGTATCACCTCGTAATTAGTATGATACAGTTTTTTTCATTTATACATTTTTTATTGTAAAATTATTAAATAAACATTTTCGACAATTTTTTCTATGCCAAAAGCAAAAAGAGAAGCTAAAATAAACGATATAATAAAATAGCCTACTCTTATTTCGCCAATCTTGCCTGGTTTAAAAATTTTTTCAAAATTTGTTTTGGTTAACAAATAGAAAAATAAACCATAACTTACAATAAACATAATAAAATATAAAAAGGCTAATGTTTTTTCCATTTTTTTTCACCATTATTATTATTTTTTTCCCTTTTTTTATTCAAACTTTTTTTCGATTATTTCATCATTATCGCGATACTCTTCAATGCGATTTTCAATCGTATCAATTATTCTTTCGGACAATTTAACATAAATCGTTTTTTCTGTTCCATTAGCCATTTCCGTTCTAATACCAAAAAAGCCTTCCATTGGTCGATTTTTATATTTATAAATTGTCGCATTAGCATAATCACCTAGAACCCAAAATGATTGATTAGAGTATTCTAATTTTAAATTTTTACGTGCTTCTTCGGAATGGCCATAATAAATCTTTTTAAGGATACTTCGAGCATTTTGGGCATCTAGAAAAATATAATTATATAAAACGCCTCTTAATAAATTTTTTTCAACGGCTTCAAACAAAGCATTACCTGGTGTATCATATTCAGTTTTATAAATAATAATTTCTACTTCTTGTAAATCTTTTGCTTGCTTTTCCTCATATACACTAAGTTGATTAGAAGAAAACAATAAAGAATTTTGCCATCCGGCCTTTTCTAAAGCACTCATTAAATAACTATCTTTACGTTCTTCGGTTTTCTTGGCATTATCTAAATTAACTATACTAATATAATGATAAATTTGTTGATAGTCATCAATTGCAACATTTTCACACATTTGTAAATAATCAGGGAAAAGACGATAATCTAAACTAGGTGTAACAGTAATAATATTTTTATAAAATCCCTCTTTGTCATTTAATTGAAAATGGAAAAAAAGACGCCATTCATAATTAACCCATTTAGTGGTAAAATCTTCTTCTTTAGTTGCAACAACAATCATATTTTTACTATTCTTAATAGCTTGTTCGATTGTTTCAGCATATCTAGAATCACCTATTTCTGTAAGACTTTTTTCGGATAAGAAAATTGATAATTCGGGATTGATTTTTTTTAATTCATCATATATTTTAGTAACTATTTCGATATCTTGGCTTTTGTGTGATAAAAATACATCGTAAATCATTATTTTAAATCCTCTTTTTTAATTATTTTATAACCATTTTTAGTTAATAACCAATATGCATCATCTAAAAGTTGATAATCATATTTTATAACATCTTTATTTTCTTCGGTGGTTTGATCTCTTTGACTAAGTAGTTTTCTAAAAGTTATTAGACCATTAAAGGTTGTTAAATTGCCATGTCTACGTAAAACATAATTTTTACCATTAGTATATTTTATTTTATGATCTTTTATAATTGTTTCATTTAAAATTTGTTCAATACTAGATGGTATAATGCCTTTACTAATCATATAAGAATTCCAACGATAATGTTCTTGAATAGCAAGCGTTTGTCTAGTTGATTGCTTAAAATCAATATTATAATGAATAATTTTTTTATCATCAATTTCTTTACTATAATATGTAAAATCAGGCCTATCATCTTGAGCATAAATTTCAAGATATTCTTCTTCGGTTAGAGCTGGCAAATCATTTTCCGCAATTTTACAATAATCTAAACCAAGTAAATTAAGTTTAAAACGTAAGCTTAAACAAGCATAAAGATTAGAATCCCTTTCTAATTGCGTTAAGTTTTGATACCAATTACAATGGGCTTCTTGATGAATATTTGTTAATAATTGATCGGTTATGACTAAATTATCATTATTTGTTATTTTATCTTCTAGGCGATAAATTTCATCTCGCATTTGGGTCATTTTAAAAATATTATCTCCTAATATTTCTTTTAAATTATAAACATCGCTTGCTTCATTACCAATAAAATAACAATCATCTTGTTCAATCAAAGTATCTTTTTTGTTCCAAGTTCGCACCTTAACAAAAATTATTAAATTATCTAGATTCCATTCTTGACGTTTTTCGATTAACTTTTGCGCCAAATCAATATTTTCTAAATCACTACCAAAAGCAATTATCACAAAATTAAGATCTTTTGCTTTATTGGTAACAATTTTTTTAATTGTATTATAGAAAGAATTTTCATTAATGTCTAATTTATAATATTGTTCTGTAGCAGGAAACGATGGTAATGGTAAATATTTATTTTCATCTAAATTTTCACATTCATTTTTAAAACGATAATAATTATGATTAAGGTTTTTATTATTTTGGGCATATTCTTTATCAAAAATATGATAATTGATTTTTTTTAAGCTAACTTCATTATTAACTTTTGTAACAAACTGGTTATTAGCTACTGATGTTAAGAAAATTTGTTGGTTAGTCTTGCCAAATCCAATCATGCATACATTAATATCAACATTTTCTTTAACTAAAGCGGTTTTGTAATCTAGTCTTTCTTGATCCATGAATTTAGCAAATGGATAGCGTTCGATAAAATTCATTGCTATCATTTGATATTTATTCAAATAATGAAGACAACCCTTAGCACTTGCAACAATATCAACATAAATAGCATCATATAACGGATTGCCAAAGACATAAACATTTAAATTGTGAAAAAGTTCATCTTGCTTTTCAACCTTTAATTTTTCAAGATATTTGACAACTGCTTGTGATAAATTAATATTTTTATTTTCATCTAAAGTATTAATAATAATCGTTGTTGGCTTTTTTCTTTTACTTACTCTTTCTAAAATATTAACAATCGTGTTTTTTAAATTATTTGTATTAATTGTACTAATTTTATCAAAATACATTTTGCTATTTTCTTTGGCTTCCAAACTATCAACCAAAAAAGCTAATTCTTTTTGGTGGCTTTTATATATTAAAAGGTTGCTTGAATTGTTACCAAAAAGATATAATTGTGGTTTTTTAGATAATTTGCTTTTAAAAATTTGAAAACGATGCCAAAGGTGTTCAGCAAAAATTGAAATAGCAAAAACAATGGCATTAATACAAATTAAAATATAACTATAATAAATAGTAATGCGATAAAATGAATCGTCATCCATTAATGCTTTAATATCAGATATATCATATTTTAAAACTACCAATCCCATCGTTGTGGTAATAGTATCAAAAAAGGCATCAATCACATTGATTTTATTATATAATTCACCTATAAAATATAAAGGCAATAAAATAAAGAAAATGATTGTAAATTTACCTTTTTTAAAACTACGCAAAAATTCAATTCTTTGACGACGATTTTTAATAATCAAATTGATAATAAAATTTAAAACAATGGCAGTTAAAAGTATAAAGCAAATAATAGTTATAAAACGCATAATGTTATTCATAATGTTTTTGGCCTTTCCTTATATTATAAAAAACTTTATTTAATAAATTATCAAAATTATTTTATTTATATAGTTCTTATTTTAAACAAAAAGTTCTTTTTGTCAAGGGCTTTGGCTTTTATCTTACTTTTTTCTCTGATTATCTTATGATATATTCAAAGAAGTTATCTTTTAAATTTTACAAAATATTACTCTATTAAAATCTTTTATG
>CANQDG010000041.1 GCA_947591495.1 uncultured Bacilli bacterium | reverse complement strand
AAGATTTTAATAGAGTAATATTTTGTAAAATTTAAAAGATAACTTCTTTGAATATATCATAAGATAATCAGAATAATTTTAATTTTAATACCATAAACTTGTTAAATAATTAAAAATATGGTATAATTACCAATATAAAGGAGTTGACGTTATGAGAGTTGCAATCGGATCTGATCATGCGGGATATGAATTGAAATCAGCTTTAGTAAAATATTTGCATCAACAAAAAATTGAGGTTTATGATATGGGGACATTTACGAATAGTTCAGTAGATTACCCTGATTATGCTGGACAAGTATGTCAAGCAATTGGTAGGGATATGTGTGATTTTGGTATTTTAATATGTTATACTGGTATAGGAATGAGTATGGCAGCTAATAAATATCATGGAATTAGAGCTGCAGTTGTTCAATCTATTGAAAATGCTCAATTAACAAGAGAACATAATGATGCTAATGTTTTATGTTTAGGCGCAAAAGATGTTGATTTTGATCTTGCAACTAGAATCGTTGATACTTTTTTAAATACTAATTTTACTAAAGGACGTCACTTGGCACGAGTTGCTAAATTGATGAATATTGAAAAATATGAAAAAAGATAAGGATCATTTAGTTAAAGGTTTAAAGACATATAATGTTATTATGAGTAATGTATGGCAATTGCTAACAATTATTTTAATGGGTGTTTTGGCGGGCTATCTTTTCCAAAGAAATGCCATTGATAAAAAATTTAATTATATGGCCATTACTATTATTGTTTTTACTGTTATCGGTATTATCGTTTTTTTTGTTAATATTATCAAAGCAAGTAAAAAATTAGCAAAAGCCGAGAAAAAGCAAATTGCTGAAAAAGTTGAAAATGAGGAAATAAAAGAAGTTAATGATCAAGACTCTTGATAAATCAGATTTAAAAACGCTAAAAATATCTTTTATCGTAGGGGTGATTTTAGCGCTTATTGCTTTTATTTTAGCCTTTTTCCTTAATTGGTGGCATAAATTATGGTTTTTAAGTATTTTTATTGGCCTTTTTTCCGCGTCATTTTGTTACATTAAACTTGTTTATGTCACAACTAATGTAACAAATTTTATATACAAGAATCCTAAAAAAGCTTTTATTATTAATAATTTAACATCACTATTAATTTATTTTTTGGCATTACTAATATGTGCTATTGTAAATATTTTTAATATCTATTTATGCTTTTTAGGGATTTTAATTTTAAAAATTGTCATTATCATTCGTTTTGGCCGAAAACCTAAAAAAGAGGAGGAATGATAAATTTGGAACAAATATTAAATGTTTATAAAAGTTCAAATTTTGCAATTATTGCAGTAAGCATAATTGTGATAATCTTTATTATAATAGTCGCAATTAAATTAAAAAAGCATGATCCTACTAAACCTCCCAAAGGAATTTTATTATTGGCTGAAATGGTTGTTACTTTTACCAACAATTTGTGTCAAGATGCGTTAGGTTCAAGGTGGAAAAAATTTGCTCCTTATGTAATGTTTGAAGGATTGTTCTTGTTAGTTGCTAATCTTAGTGGGCTACTCGGCTTAATGCCACCGACTGCTAATATTTGTGTAACTCTTACATTAGGAATTGTAACAGGCTTTATTATTCATATTGCGGGAATAAAATATAGTGGTATTAAAGAATATTTAAAAAGTTATTTATCACCTAATCCAATTATGTTACCGATTAATATTTTTAGTGAATTAGTGACACCAATTTCTATGGGGTTACGTTTATTTGGTAATATTTTTAGTGGAACGGTTGTTATTACAATGTTATATTTTGTTTTGGATAAAATAGTTATTTTGAGTATCCCCTTTGGCAATATTATAACACCATTTATTACCCCTGTTTTTCATGCGGTATTTGATGTTTTTTTAGGACTTATCCAAGTATATGTTTTTATGTTACTTACAGTAATCTTTATTTCACAAAAGATTCCTGAAGAATAGAAGAAAAAAATTAGGAGGAAAAAATGAATTTATTATTAGAAATTATGATGTTTTTAGAAGTTAACATTAGTGGAACAGATTTTGTTAATGGACTAAAAGGCTTAGGTGCTGGTATTGGTGCAGGTATTGCTGTATTAACTGGACTTGGTTCTGGTATTGGTCAAGGTTTGTCAGCTGGTCTTGCCGCACAAGGCGTAGCAAGACAACCTGAAGCAGTAGGAGCCATTCGTTCAACAATGATAGTTGGTCAAGCAGTTGCCGAAACAGCTGGTATTTATGGTCTTATCGTAGCAATTTTATTAATGTTTGTATTTTAAAAGGAGTAAAATATGTTAGGTGACGAGATTAAAGAATTATTGTATAAAGCAGTTGAATTCTTAAATGAAAATCTTTCATCTTCAGAAAAACTATTTAATATGTTAACAACCGTTATTTTACAATTACTTGCTACTTTAGTATTGTTTTTAATTGTTCGGTTTTGCTTTTGGAATAAAGTTACAGCGATGATTGAAACACGTAAAGCTAAAATAGAAGAATCACTTAAACAAAAAGATGAGGCCTTAGCTACATTAGATGCAACCTTAAAAGAAGCACAAACAGTTAAGGATGAATCGAAAAAGCAAGCTAGTGCTATTATTGAAAATGCGAAAAAACAATCTGTATCAGAAGCAACAGCAATTATAAATGATGCTCACCGCCAAATTGAATTAGAAAAGAAAAATGCTTTGGATAGTATTGAACATCAACGCAAAGAAATGGAAAAAACAATTAAAAACGAAATCGTTGATGTTGCTTTAGTAATGGCGGAAAAAATTGTTGAACATGAAGTAAGCAAAGAAGAAAACATAGAAATCATTAATCAAACATTATCAGATTTAGATAAACATAAATAGGGGAAAGTATATGATAACATCTGTTAGTTTACAATACGCTAAAGCCTTATTTGATTTAGCCCTTTTAAATCATCAAGAGAATGAATATTATGATACTTTAAAGGTTGTTAATTTAGCAATCGCTGCCAATCAAGAATTTTATCAAATAATGAAACATCCTACTATAACAAAAGAAGAGCGAAAAAAAATTATCAACACAATGTTTCAAGATAAAATGGCAAATGAGTTACTTTATTTTCTCAATGTTTTAATTGATAATGATCGATTTGATGAATTAAATAATATTGTTGAAAGTTATCAATATTATCTAGATGAATTAAAGATGGAAACAAGTGCAACTATTTGTACAAAATATGAGTTAAGTTCGATGGAAAAAACAACTTTAATCCATCAATTAGAAAATTATTTTCATAAAAAATTAAAAGTTGATTTTCAACTTGATCAACAAATGATTGGTGGAATAATTATAAGAGTTAATGATCAAATTATTGATGCTTCACTTCTCAATGAATTGATTTATCTAAAAAATGAATTAAAGAAAGGTTGGTAAATAATGAAACCTTTAAAAATTGAAGAAATTAGTGCTCTTATTAAGGAGCAAATCAAAAGATATGAAAAAGTAATTGATACAACTAGTGTCGGCACCGTTATCAAAGTATATGATGGAATTGCTTTAGTTCATGGCTTAGATGATGCAATGAGTGGTGAACTATTGGAATTTCCTAATGATATTTTTGGAATGGCCTTAAACTTAGAAAAAGATTATGTAGGTGCTATTTTATTTGGTCAATCAAGTCTTATTAAAGAAGGCGATACGGTCAAAGCAACGCATCGTATCTTAGAAGTTCCTGTAGGTGATGCTTTAATTGGACGTGTTGTTAATCCGCTTGGATTACCTCTAGATGAAAAAGGACCTATTAAAACAAATATTTATCGTCCGGTTGAAAAAAAAGCATCAGGTGTTATTGATCGCCAAAGTGTTAAGCAACCATTAAAAACCGGTATTAAAATTATTGATGCAATGGTTCCAATTGGTCGTGGTCAAAGAGAATTAATTATTGGTGATCGTCAAACTGGTAAAACATCCATTGCTATTGATACCATTTTGAATCAAAAAGATCAAAATGTTATTTGTATTTATGTAGCCATAGGGCAAAAGGAATCTACAACTTCAAGTGTTATTGAAACCTTAAAGGCAAATGATGCTATGAAATATTCAATTGTAGTATCAGCCTCAGCCTCACTTCCTGCTCCATTATTATACCTTGCTCCATATGCAGGTGTTACAATGGCGGAAGAATTTATGTATAAGGGTCAAGATGTTTTGATTGTTTATGATGATTTAAGTAAACATGCGGTTGCATATCGTGAACTTTCACTACTTTTAAAGCGTCCTCCTGGTCGTGAGGCTTTTCCAGGCGATGTTTTCTACTTACATTCACGCCTTTTAGAAAGAGCGGCTAAACTTAGTGATGAACTAGGTGGTGGTTCAATTACAGCTTTACCAATTATTGAAACGCAAGCAGGCGATATTTCGGCTTATATTCCAACTAATGTTATTAGTATTACTGATGGTCAAATCTTCTTACAAACAGAAATGTTTTATTCTGGAATTAGACCAGCAGTTAATGCGGGATTATCCGTTTCAAGAGTAGGTGGTTCAGCACAAACCAAAGCCGTTAAAAAGGTTTCCGGAACATTAAGACTTGATTTAGCATCTTATCGTGAGTTAGAAGCCTTCACTCAATTTGGTTCTGATTTAGATGAAGCTACCAAAATTAAACTAGAGCGTGGTAAAAGAACCGTTGAAATCTTAAAACAAGATTTACATGTTGCGGTTACATCCGAAAAATTAGCTTTAATAATTTATGCTTTAACTCACGGCTATCTAGATGATGTGGAAATTGATGATATATTAAAAGTAGAAAAGGCTTTTTATCAATTTTTAGATCGTGATCAAGATGGAGTAGCTTTAGTTAAATATATTAAAGATACTAATCTTTTGCCTGATTCAGACCAAATTGATCAAACTTTAACTAAATTTAAACAAGAATTGTAAGAGGATAATCAAGATGGCTGGACAATCAAGAAAAGTAAAAAGTCGAATCGTGGCTACTAAAAAAACTGCGCAAATTACGAAAGCAATGAATATGGTTAGTGCTTCTAAATTAAAAGGTGCCGAAAATGCCATCAAACAATATCGTCCTTTTATTGAAAAAACCCGTGATATTATTAAGCATCTAGCATCTGATGATGCCTCCTTAAAACATCCATTAATGGAACAAAGAACGATTAATAAGATTTGCTATTTAGTAATTTCTTCTGATCGTGGGCTTGCGGGGGCCTTCAATTCAAATGTATGTAAAGCATTAACTAATGAAATTAATCACCAAGATAATAATTGTGCTTATACTGTTTTACCAATTGGTCTTAAAGCTTTTGCGTATGCTAAAAAACAAAAATATCCGCTTTTAATTGATTCTGTAATTAACATAAAAGATGATATTGAATTTAGTGAAGTTGCTGAAGTAATTAGAATAATTGTAAGAAATTATTTATTAAAAAAGATTGATAAAGTAATGGTTATTTATAATCATTATAAAAATACGCTTGTTCAAGAAGTTAGACGTGAAATTGTCTTACCAATTGAAAAGAATGATTTTGCCAATCAAACAATTAGTTATGAATTTGATGGTGATGTCAATGAAATATTAAATATGGCTTTGCCTATTTATATTGAAAATATCATTTATAGCTATATTTTAGATTCAAAAGCTAGTGAACATGCTTCACGGATGAATTCGATGAAAAATGCTACCGATAATGCCGAAGAAGTGATGGCAACTTTAGAATTATTATATAATCGTGCACGTCAGGCCGCAATTACGTTAGAGTTAACCGATATTGTTGGTGGTGCAAATGTCGTAAATGAAAATTAGGAGGAAATATGAACAAAGGTTATGTCGTTCAGGTCATTGGACCAGTTGTTGATGTAAAATTTGATAGTGGTAAACTTCCAAACATTAACAATGCCTTAAAATTAAATATTTCTGATGCTAAAAACCATGGATTAGGATTAAATTTAATTCTCGAGGTTGCAATGCATGTTGGTGACAATACTGTTCGTTGTATTGCGATGGATGCTACCGAAGGAATTGTTAGAGGAATGGAAGTTGAAGATACCGAAAATCCGATTATGGTACCAGTTGGAAGAGAAACCTTGGGTCGTATCTTTAATGTTTTAGGGGAGGTAATCGATGGTAAAGCGCAACTTTCTAGTGAAGTTAAAAAAATGCCGATTCATCGTGAAGCTCCTAAACTTTCCGAATTATCAGGTAAAGTTGAAATTCTTGAAACAGGAATTAAAGTAATCGATTTATTAGCTCCTTATATTAAAGGTGGTAAAATAGGCTTATTTGGTGGTGCAGGTGTAGGAAAAACGGTTTTAATTCAAGAATTAATTCATAATGTTGCTCAAGAACATGGTGGAATTAGTGTCTTTGCAGGGGTAGGAGAAAGAACCCGTGAAGGAAATGATTTATATCATGAAATGACTGATACCGGTGTTATTGACAAAACAGCAATGGTTTTTGGTCAAATGAATGAACCACCAGGAGCAAGAATGAGAGTAGGCTTAACCGGTCTTACAATGGCTGAATATTTTCGTGATGTAGAACATCAAGATGTTTTACTCTTTATTGATAATATTTTCCGTTTTACCCAAGCTGGTTCTGAAGTTAGTGCAATGCTTGGTAGAACACCATCAGCTGTTGGATATCAACCAACTCTTTCAACCGAAATGGGACTTCTTCAAGAAAGAATTACCTCAACTAAAGATGGCTCAATAACATCTATTCAAGCGGTTTATGTTCCAGCTGATGATTATACCGACCCAGCTCCTGCAACAACTTTTATTCATCTAGATGCTACAACTAATTTAAGTCGTAAAATCAGTGAAGAAGGTATTTATCCAGCTGTTGATCCATTAGCATCAACTTCTAGAGCTTTAAGTCCAGAAATTGTAGGTAAAGAGCATTATGAAGTTGCTAGAGGTGTTCAAAAAACTATTCAGCGTTATAATGAATTATTAGATATAATTGCTATTTTAGGAATGGATGAATTAGGTGATGATGATAAAGCCTTAGTTGCAAGAGCAAGAAGAATTCGCTTATTTTTATCCCAAAACACTTATTCAGCTGAACAATTTACTGGTCAACCAGGTGTTTATGTTCCTGTAAAGGAAACAATTAGAGGCTTTAAAGAAATTTTAGAAGGTAAATATGACGATTTACCTGAGGAAGCATTTAGATTTGCTGGAACGATTGATGATGTCATCAAAAAAGCAGAAAGTATGAAAAAATAAGATGAAATTATCGATAGTTACCCCAAAAGGTTTAAATTATGAGGGTGAAGTTGATTATATTAGTGTTAGTGGCGATAATGGTGAATTAAGTATTTTAAAAGACCATATCGCAATTGTTGTGCCAATTCGTTTTGGCTTTGTTAAAAGAGTCAAAGATTTAGATGAAAATTATCATATTATTTCTGGTGGCCTTTTAGAATATAACAATAATATAGCAACTATTATTGCTCAAGAAACATCAAGTGGTAAAACCTTAGAAGAAGCAAAAAATGTTTTAGAAAAAATGCGTCTTACGCAAAAAGAAAAAAATCGTCAATCGGCTATGGATTTTTCCGAAATGGAAAGAGAATTAGCGCTAAATCTAAAAAATATTCAAGCATCTAAATTACCATAAAATTGCAAATTTAAAAGATACATCAGAATTTATCTAATGTATCTTTTTATTTTGGCAAGATTAAATGACTTATAATATGTTTTAGGCATTAAATAATTAGTCGAAAAAAGTAAGATAAAAGCCAAAGCCCTGTCAATATCTTTGCATTTTTACAAAATTATTTAATATTATAAGCATAATTATTTTGTTGTTTAGGACGATAAAAA
>CANQDG010000040.1 GCA_947591495.1 uncultured Bacilli bacterium | reverse complement strand
CTATTTTGTTTGAAGCTTTATTTCGTTATTTTTCTTTTATTTTTGTATGTGTGCATTTTAATGAAAAATTTAGGTTTAATAAAACGTTTTAACGCTTTTCATCTATTTAATAGTTACTATCCTAATCAAAATGAACTTCTTCTTCAGCTTTATTATAAATATTAATTCTATTATCAAGATCAATACGATGAACAATCCAACCACGGGCCATACTTAATTGAATGAAATCATCTATTCTATTTTTACCATTCATTTCTTTTAAAGTAATTACAACCCCAAAAGGAATTTCCTTATCAATTTTCTTAGTTAATCTTTCTTTAGTTTTTATACTTAATCCCCAATTACCAACTCCATATTTCGTTTTTGCTCGCTTTCTTTCACTTATCCTTTCGCTTATATGTTTAATATTATCCCATTTTCTATACAAATTTCTTGCAGGACCCTCATAAATTCCTATATAGCCCTTTTCGTCTTGAAAATTTTCATTTATATCAACAATTTCTATGCCCTTTTTAGTTTCTTTAATTCTACCAAAATGAATATCCATTTCTGTATCAGTATAATCTACTCCTTGATTTCTAGAACATTTAGGAAAATAGCAAAGAGTTGCTTTAGCAAAAAAAGGCTGTTTATCATTTGATGTAGGAACAGGTATATTATAATTATAAGTTTGATATTCTTTAGCTACTCCTGTCATAAAGAATCGTATTTCATCATTTGGTGACTTAACAATATCTTCAATTTTAATAGGGACAACTCCATAGCCTATCGAATGTGACATATCATCTTTTCGATTCCAACCAGCTGCTGCATCGATAATCAAAGCTTTAGCTATTTCTCTGCTAAAGCCCATTTTATATATTAAATAGGTTATTTTTCTAGTAATCCATGGTGCTGCAAAAGATGTTCCTGAAACATAAGCTTCACCTGTTGGAGTACAAACTCTAATGCGTTCACCAATGTCGCCACCATAATAACTTATATCAGGTTTATGAAAAAAAGATAACACTGGACCTACCCGATGATAAGATACGGGCTTTTTTTCTTTTGTAACCGCATTAACAACTATTGAATTTAACGAATCAGCAGGAGCCCCAATTTTCATTTCGCCCATAATATTTTGAGGCTTATTGGTGCCTGCTATTACAAATATAACATTATATTCACATTGTATTCGATCAAGTTCTGCAGCTTCAGGAGAAATAAAATTAGGATGTATTTCTAAGACAGATCCTAAAGATAAATTCCATACTTTAATATCTTGATTATTATAAATTATTTCTCTAATTTGTTTCAAAATTGTAAATGAACTAAATCTTCCACCAGTAGCTACTCCAAAGTGACGAACTCTAAAACGTCCACAACCATCATCTAAAGCAGGATTAATCGAAGCACCATCAACTATTAATGATGTAACAGAAGTGCCATGTTTATAGTCATTTAATGTAACAGTTTCAAGAATGTTTTTGTCAACCATCGGAATGTATTCAACCCATTCACCAAAATAAACATCTTTATAAAATAGTGTATCAATTACACCAATTATTGGTTCATTAGATGGTTGAGGAATTGATAAAATACTAGTGGTAACATAATCTATATTATCAAAACTAATCATTGCCAAATCTTTTACCTCCATCGCAATAAGATAAGGTGCTTTTAGTTTTAGTATTTCAAGTTCTGTTGGCAATAAATTAATCGTTGTTTCATCAATTATTTTGGATTCTGCAATATTAATTCCAATTTTTCTTAATAATTCTGATGTTTTAAACTTTGTTTTATAAATAGTAATAATTGCTTCGTCCTTTAGTTCTGTGATATCTTCATCAATCCCAAATCTATTAACATAATAAGCATCCAATATCAATTGTAAAAATTTAGATAAAGTAATATTAGTAAATTGAAATGATTTTTTATTTTTTGTTATATCATTAATTTGATTGTGGGTAATTTTCCCATTAAATTTATTTAAAAGTATATTATAACAAATATTTAATTTTTCAATCGCATTTCTAATTACTGATAAATCAACATAATGAGTAAATATATGATTGATTGTTCCGTTAATTTGTTCAAATTTTGAGCCACAAATTGATGCATTAGAATCAATTTGTGAATTCAATTCAAAAATTGATTTTATTCTATTACTTTTTGCGACAACTTGCTTATAATGAACACTAACTAGAGCACCATCTATTAGAGTATCTTTTTCCCATTTTTGTAAAACCAAGGTTAAATCATCAATCAATTCTTTAATATGTGTGGCTGATAATTCACTATTTACAGGAATATTACGTAAAATAGGACCTTTATCATTTTTTTTACTTTCAAAAGGTCCTTTTAATTCTAAAATATTATTCATCATTTGCCCCCTTTAATTCTCTAGCTACTTGGCTTTTTGAGATGCCTGTTAAAATTTCTATTTCTCTAACACTAAATCCTTGTTGTTGTAATTTTTTTAAATCGGTTGTTGCATCTAAGCATAGTTTATTATATAACCGTTTTAAATAATCAAATTCTATATTACTATCACTAAACGCCAAAGAAGTTTTAATTATATTTTTTAATTCACCAGGACTTAAAACAGGATTCATTAATCTTATTATTTTTTCAAACAATTTCATATTTCTTCCTGCGAATTTAAATTTCATTAAATATTCATTTAAAAAACTTTCCGAAACATTTACTAAATCATCTATTGTATATCTATCAAAATCAACAATAGCATCAAATCGTCTAATAATAGCTTTATCAAAATATTTAAATAAATTTGTTGTCGCAATCAAAACGATTTGTTCATTTAAATTATCAAATTCTTTTAATAACGTAGATGTTGCTCGTCCCATTTCTCTTATATCATTAGTATCCGTTCTATCTAATGCTATAGCGTCTATTTCATCAAATAAGACTATTAATTTTTCGGGATGCGGAAAAGAATTTAATTCATCAAATAACATTGTAATATTTTTTTGTGTTTGACCTAATTTACTATCTATAACATTTGAAAAATTAACACTAAATAAATCTCTTTCTAAAATTCTTGCTAACTGTTTAGCAGCCTCTGTTTTGCCAGTGCCTGGAGCACCTTGAAAAAGAAATTTATTTAAACCAACATTATGAGAAATAGCTTTAACTACTCCCATAAAATCTTCAAATATGGTTTCTGGTAATTTTAAGCTATTATTATTTAAAATTTCATTTTTAAAAAAACTAGTATAACTATCATTTAGTTGTGGAACAAAAATGTTGGCATCAGACATCAATGCCATAATATATTCTGATAATTGATAATCACCAGCATTTTCAAAATCCTTTGCAATTTGATATGCCTCATTTCTAAAACCTATATCATTTTTTTCCGAATGATATTTAATTAAGTTAATAATACTCTTCTTTTTCATATCTTTTTTCCTTTTTTGTTAACACTAATATTATATCATATTGGGACACTTATGTCAAATAATAGGACAGTTTATCTAAAACAATACCATTGTACAGTTAAATAAACATAAAAAAGAGCGTAAATGCCACTACTAGTAATCGATTTACACTCTTTTTAATTTTTGTTTGATAATTTAACATATATTTTTTTATTAACGTTTAAAATAATTTTTGGCGAGGACTTTTCCAAGATTCTTGCTTGGCAAGTTTAATTACATCAGTAGGTAAAACTTGCCCAATTAATAAAGGTGAGTTATCATCATGTTTTTTAAAATTATTTATAATTTGTTGGCGATCACCATTAGCATAACAATAACTACACATATGAGGACATGAATTATAAACACCAATATCATTAGAAAGAAAACAAGAACAATAACCTTTTCGAGCCTGCATTTTTTGTTTGACAATTAATTGTTGATTAATAGCTTTTTCATAATCACCTAATTGCATACAACCATTTATATTAATACCATATTCATTAAGCCACTTTTCTTTAGAACATAAACGTAAATCTAAATGATGCAATTGTGCAATTCTAGCAAATTCAGTAGCTATATATATTTTCGTTAAATCATCACAATCAACAATCTCAGGATGATATTTTTTTAACTTATCATATATATCAACAAAGCCAAAAACGGCTAAGTTAGTATACCCATCAAGTTCTGTTGCTATATAATTAAATGTTTCAAGATGACGATTAACAGTATATTTATCATTAACAATAATGGGAGTATATCTAAAACCAATTGCATTTGGTCCAACAATCTTTGATAAATATTTAAAATCTTGAATAACTTGATCAATAGGGGGAACATTTGGTTCTAAATCGGTTTCAAACCCTGTAATTGTAATATACCAAAATTGACCATATGGTTTTAATAAATCATTATATTCAAACATTGGTCGAGGATTTTTGGTACAAAAACCAATTACATCAACAACTTTAGGATCTAAAATAAATTTAGTTACTAAAGTTGGATAATATGGATTGCGCACAAGAACATATCCTTCTTTAAGACGATTAGCTAGCCATTTAGCATAAAAAGCTGGAATGTCCGTTCTTTGTCCTGTATTAATTATCATATCTTTTCTCCCATATTTTTATATTTCTTAAAAAAATGGCCCACCATGGTACGCATAATTTAGAGGCGCGGTGGGATCTGTCAGTAATAGTATATCATATATTGCTAATAAGAGTCAAGCATTTATTCAAATTATTTGAATGTTTAAAAATCATCTAAAACAAAACGCAATATGTATCTAATTAAATATACATAAATGATTGAGGAGCAGTTTTTATACCATAATCCATTAATGTTTTAGGGTTATCATATACTTTAACATTCCCCAATTTATAAGCATAAGCTATCTTACGATTATGAAAATATTTATCAAAAAATTCTTTACTTATACCTGATTGATCTTTTGTTTTTTCCCATAACTCTTCACATGGTAGCATTAAAACATCAACAATTTCAACTTCGGCTACAATCATTTTTATTGGAGTTGTTTCATAAATAATAATTGAGGAAATATCTTGTTTTGCGGCAACTTTACGATACTCATATTTTTTTGTTCCATTTAAAATGTTTTCAACATGTACTGGATTAATTGAAATTAAAATTTTCTTTTTCATTCCTAGTTCTCCAATCCTAATTTTATTCTTCTTCGTAATAATATGAGTAATCAATACCTTTCATAAACAATTCACGATCATTAATTTGATCAGTTAGTGCTCCTTGAATAAGCTTATATATATTAGTTGCATCAATTGGACTTTCGCGCATGGCATTTAAATATTCATACTTATTGATTTTACTCCAATCAACACACATATGTAAATTTTTCTTAAGCATAAGATCAAGCCAAATGCGCGTGCTACGACCATTACCTTCCATGAACGGGTGTAAGATGTTCATTTCAACATATTTTTTAACAATTTCATCTAGTGTACTTTCAGGCATCTTTTCGATAAGGGCAAGATTTTCTTTAAGATACATTGCTGGGGCAAATACAAAACCGCCTTTTGAAATATTTAAAGTGCGAATTTGGCCTGCGAAGTCAAACAATCCACCAAAAATATAACCATGTATTTGTTGCAACCCTTTTATTGTGCCAACTTCAATTTCATCTATTATTCTGCTTTCAAAGAGTTCATAGGCTTTTTGTTTACTCTTTTCGTCAATAGTACTACCTAGTCCTGAAAGCCATCTGGTAAACTTTTCCTTGCTTTTCGCAGGAATAAGTGCCACAACCATATTAACACCACTCGCATCAACGACATCATTTAAATATGATTTACCATCTCGTGCAACTATTTTCAGTTGTTTACAAATTGTAATCAACTGCGAATTACGCCTTTTTATTTGGGCCCAATAAACACGTGGATTTTTACTCTTTGTAAGTGCTTCTACAATATCTGTAGCACAAAACCACCATTTAGAATCATCATTGTTCCAAACGGCTCTAACTGGTATATCTTCAAAAAAACGAATAGAAGTCTTTATCATATCAGTATCCTGTATTATAAAATTAATTAATTTTATAACTTGTCCTTTCTATAATTTGACTATTTAATATCAATTTTATTTATTATCACTCATTATATATTCAGCTTGTTTAATTACATCATCAACCGCTTGCTTTTGATATTCAGGTGGATAGTTATATTTCTTTAGGCATTCTTTGATTTTAGTTCTCATTTTAGCACGAGTGGACTCTTTATTAGCCCAATCAGTTGAAGCGTATTCTTCTACTACTTCCCTTAATTCTCTAGCTATTAATTTTAATGTTTCATCATTTAGTAATTCCTGAGCAGATTTATCTCTAATTAATGCATCATAGAATGCTCTTTCACGGCCAAAAACACCTAATCTATTTGCTTCTTTTTCATCTGAGACCATTTCTCCAGCAAAGTTAACTAAATCAATAATAGTCGACTCTGGAGCAAAAGTTCCATCTCTATCATTGTATTTTTCAAGAATTTTTCTTAGCCTTTTTGAGTAGTCTTGTGACTTAAAGAAATTGTTTTTTCTTGATTCAGCAATAGCTCTTTCAAGTAACTTCTTTACTATTTCAACAAATACTAAAGGTGGATTCTTTTTTCTTAACTCCTCGATCTTTTCTGCACTTAACAAATCTATTACATTAATTGATGTATCTTTACCTGAAGTTAATACTTTTACTTCATCACCTTTAATAGCATCTGCCAAAAGATTAGATACATATTCGTTCATTTCTTTAATAGTTACAGAACCCGTTTTAGTTCTTAATTTTAAAATATAGCTCCTAATTGCTAGGTAGTAATAAACATCATTCTTTTCATCTTCAGTTACAATACCACCACAAACAACAAATGCTTGTTTAATAGTTAATGATAAATCCTGAATAAACGAATCTTCTCTTTTTTTATCACTTAAAATAAACTCTGTTCCTTCTTGAATAGCATTAAATCTAGTTAAAGAATTCTTACTAAAAAATTTAGCTTTATCGATTTTATAAAACCATTCATTAAGAATAGAAAGTTTTTCTTTTAAAATATTATAAATTTCCTTCTTAACATCTTGACAATTATTTTCTCTATCTCTATCAGTATATTCAGTTAAAGCATCATCTAAAGCTTTTGCAAGGCCAATATAATCAACTATTAATCCATAAAATTTTCCAGGATATACCCTATTAACACGTGCTATAGCTTGCATCAAGTTATATGACTTTAATCTTTTAATAAAGTACATTACATCAAGATCAGGAACATCAAATCCAGTAAGCCACATATCACATACAATTGCAATTTTATACTTAGAATCATCTTTTTTAAATTCATCGCCTAATTCTTTTCGATAGTCACTATTCTTAAATAATTCTCTTTCTTTTTCAGTATCTTTATTCGATTCAGTGGCAACTAAAATAACTTGTTCTTTCATATCAGGTCTAAGTTCATCAACTATTTTTTGATAAAGTTTAGCCGCTGCAGTCCTTGTTTGGCAAACTATCATCGCTTTACCATTTAAGAAATTTTTTCTTTCATCATAATGAGCTAAGATATCTTTTGCAAATAAATCAATCATATCATCATCTTCTAAAATGACTTTAATTTTTGACATTTCGTGTTTAGATCTTTCAATTGAATTTCTATCAGCCTTTTCCGATTTTTCTAAATCATTATAATATTCATCGATTTCTTTCAAAACATCATCATTAGTCCATACTTTAGCAAGTCTTGATTCATAATATAATTTAACTGTAGATCCGTCAATTACTGATTGAGTCATATCATAAACATCAATTATATCACCAAAGATATCCGTTGTTTGTTTATCCTTTGTTGAAACAGGAGTTCCTGTAAAACCAATAAATGTAGCATTAGGTAGTGCTTCTCTTATATATTTTTCCACACCATACTTAAAAATTGCTTCCATTTCATCATTTTCTTTATTTTTTTCATAACGAACTGTCTCATAAATACCATAGTGACCTCTATGCGCTTCGTCAGTCATAACAATAATATTATTTCTTTCATTCTTTGGAAGTTTTTCTTTATCAAACTTTCCAACCGTAGTTAATATTACACCACCTTGTTTAATATTATTTAACTTTTCAACTAAGTCTTTTCTTGATGTAGCAAGCACAGGCTCACATTTTAAATATTGTCTTGCACTATAAAATGTTTTAGAAAGTTGGTCATCAAGATCAATTCGATCTGTTAATACTACAATTGTGGGTACATTAAGTCTTTTATCAATCAATAATCTATGAGCAAGCATAATCATTGAAAAAGATTTGCCACTACCTTGTGTATGCCAAACAATTCCTGCTTTACCATTTCCGTTAGGTTTTATTGCATCTATAATTGAATTTAAAGCTTTATTAACACCAAAATATTGATGATATTGAGACAAAATTTTTATTGGTTTAGAATTTTTATCTTGAATAAAGAAAAGATTATTTTTGATGACATCTAGTAATCTAACTTTATCAAATAAACCATCTATTAATATATTTAACTTTGTTACGCACGAACTATCATATCCTTTTTCACCAGAAACACTTTTCCACTCATTATATCTATCAATTTTGGAAGTTAATGTGCCAACCTTAGTAGTAACACCATCTGAGATAACAAGAAAAGTATTATAATTGAATAAAGTAGGAATGTCATAACGATATCCATCAGATTCGCTATTAGCTCCTAACTGAGCATACGCGTGTTCTAATGTTGCGTTAGTTGCATCCTCATCAAAAGATTTTAATTCCATTATTACCAATGGAATACCATTTATATATATAATTATATCGGGTATTCTTGTGTTTTTGCTTTCTTTAAATTTTACTTGATGACAAACTTGAAAAACATTATTTTCTGGATGATTAAAATCAACAAGTTTGATTAATGGATTAACTTCATAATCTTTAGACTCGATAGTAATTCCATCAACTAAATGCTTATGAAATGCGTAATTTCTTTCAAATAAAGAAGGATTTTCTAATCTAGTAATAATATTGATTGCTTCAATTAATACATCATCATTTTTTACTTTATTAATTTTTCTTAAACATTCCAATAGCAAATCTTTATTGATAAATTCATCAAGAGTTCTCTTCGAAATCCAATCATCATTTTCATCAATTAGCTCATATTCCTTATTTTGTAGTAATGAAATTATTGTCTCTTCTATTACACTCTCATAGACCATCTTGATCACCTCATTTCTTTAAAAATTATATATATTTACATTGCTTAGTATTAGTATTATAAAAACAAAAAAATATCAAAATATGTTATAAATATTATTTATATAAAATCACCATAATTAACACTATAGGAAGTGTTGATGATTT
>CANQDG010000039.1 GCA_947591495.1 uncultured Bacilli bacterium | reverse complement strand
CTTCTTCACAGGTGTAAAAACCCTACAGAAATTCATAGGTGTTTTTACTTGAACCCTACAGAAATTCACAGGACCAAAAGTTCTAAACTAAAATGATTGTTTAGAACTTTTTTAATTCTTATTTTTTAATTGAACTACTATATACTCTTGTACTTAATTCTTGGTTAAGTAAATATAGGCTACGTGAATCGTTGCCAAATAATTTCATTTTTTTAACTAAATCATCGGCATTCTTTTCTTCTTCTAATTGTTCTTTAATAAACCAATCTAAGAATTGCATAGTTTGATAATCTTTAAGACTAAAAGCCTCATGGTAAATATTATTAATTAAAGATGTAACATATTTTTCATGTTCTAAGCCAGCTTTTAAAACATCCATAACTTCTTTAAAATCTTTGTTAGGTTTTTCAATTAACTCTAATGTAACTTTAATACCATTATCGATTAAATACTTGCGTAATAGCATTGCATGATCGCGTTCTTCTTGAGCTTGAATTTCATACCAATTAGCAAATCCATCTAAGCCTTCATCTGCTAAAAAGTTAGCAAAATCTAAATACAAATAAGCTGAGTAAAATTCCTTATTAATTTGTTCATTAATTAATTCTGCAATTTTTTTATTTAACATTTCGATTACCTCCGATATTTATTATACCATTTTTTTTATGAAGTGGTAAAAAATTGCTTTATTTAAACTTTTAAAGTCATAATGATAGGGAAATGATCTGAAGCATATTGATTTTTAAACGTTTCATCAATTACTTGATAATCAGTAATTGAAAATTGATTGTTTTTAAGAAAAGCATAATCTAAAATGGCTTCTTTTTGTTTATTGCCATAAGCATTATAAGTTATTTTTTCATATTCGCCATTATAAAAGGCTCGTGCATCAACAAATAGTTTGATTGCGTAATTATAAGGCTTAGATTGATACTTGAAATTAAAATCACCCATTATAATAGCTGGCGTCGAGTTATCTAAATGTTGATTGATCAAATCAAGCGATTTAATTTTGATATCGCTTGCGCCAAGATCTAAATGCGTATTGACAATATAAAAATCTTTTTTAGTTTCATTAATTGTAAATTTAACTTGAACCGAAAATCTTTCATATTTTGAACCCCAACCAAAAGATGCCTCATCAGGAGTTTCAGAAAGCCAATATCTCGTTACATCTAACATATCAAAACGATCATTACGATATAAGATTAATAATCCTTCTGGCATTACGGCTTGAAAAATCTCTCTTTGAAAATAAATATTACTATATCCTTTAAGATTTTTAACAATATAATGATATTGATTAGTTCGTACTTCTTGCATACAAATAATATCAGGTGTATTATCTTCTATTTGTTTAATGATTAATTCTTTTCTTTCATCCCAAGTTTCATTAGTGGTTTCCACATTTTCATCCATGTAAGTTCTAATGTTATATGACATTAACTTTAAAATATTATTTTCATAATTAACATTTTTGATATTAAATGATTGATGACAACCACTAATAAAAATTATAGAAATACTTAATATAAGGAAAATATAAACTTTTTTCATTTTGTCCTCTTTAAAAATTATCTTTTATTTTTTTTACTTTAAGTTAAGTTT
The DNA here is from genome assembly GCA_947591495.1 of uncultured Bacilli bacterium. Lineage (GTDB taxonomy): Bacteria > Bacillota_I > Bacilli_A > ML615J-28 > CAG-313 > CAG-313. The sequence goes on along the minus strand of CANQDG010000039.1, from coordinate 7,961 downwards.
AAACTACTATTATTAATATAAATCTTTCCTTTTTTATTTTCAATCAAGTATGCTACAACTAAAAAAATCATACATACAAGCCAGATAATGGGCTCTGTTAAGCATACACCTAAAAATTTAGTCTTAGGAATTAAGAATAAAACCGATAGGATCTTTAACCCCAATTCCATACAACTCGAGATTACGGGAATTATTTTATGGCCCATTGCTTGCATTGTTGTTCTAAGACAAGCTAAAATAGCAAGTGATGGATACATTAAAAAATGTAAACGCAAACTTAAAACACCATTTTTTAATATTTCTTCATTTTGTGATCCTGATAAAAGAATCAAAAGTTTTTGCCCAAATAAATATATTATTATGGCAAATAATATCGATATACCAATTTCTAAGATTAAAACCTTTATAAGCGTCGTTTTAATGCGTTCCATTTTACCTGCTCCATAATTTTGTCCTACAAAGGTGGCAAAAGCCGTAGCAATTGACGAAATGGGCATCATTAGGCTTTCAATAATTTTTCGGGCAGCTGTATGGGCCGTAATTATTTTTTTACCTAGATTATTAGTTGCCCCTTGAAAAAAAACCGAACCAAGGGAAATCACACAAGACATCATAGCAACGGAAAATCCCATTGAAAGCATATCTTTTGTTAATTCTATACTAAATTTAAAATGCTTTTTAGTAGGCAATAAGGCTTGATAATTTTTAAAAAGATAAATCCCTGATAAAACCGCTGAAATAGTTTGGGCAGTAATAGTAGCTAAGGCTAATCCACAAACACCAAGATGTAAAACAGCTACAAAGATTAAATCCATTATAATATTAATAAGACTTGAAATAATTAGAAAAATAAGGGGCCATTTACTATTTCCAACGGCCCGCAAAATACTTGCGAACATATTATAACAAATAGTAGCAAGCATTCCCGCACAAATAATAAAAATATAAAAATAAGCATCATGAAAAATTTCTTGATCAATCTTAATTAAATTCATTAAAGGTTTTAACAATAGCAAAACTAAAATGGTTAGAAAAATTCCTACTATGATATTAAAAGCAAAAGAAAAAGCCATTGATTTTTTTAATGTTTCATAATCATGCTTGCCAAATAGTCGTGTCATTATAATTGAATAACCAGTATTTAATCCATACGCAAAATTAATAATTAAAGCATATATTGAGGTTGTAGCACCGATTGAAGCAATCGCATCGTCTCCTAAAAGGTGTCCTGCTACCATTGTATCAACGATATTATAAATTTGTTGAAAAATATTTCCAATAAATAATGGTATGGCAAAGACTAAAATAATTTTTATAGCATTACCAATTGTCATATCAGTTGTTCGTTTGTCTTTTGTTACTGCATCCATAGTGTCAAATCCTTTTTACAACGTTAAAAATTATACTACGATAACAAAAATATTGCAATTAAAAATTGTTATTTTTCATTTTTTTATTATATAAACGTGATGAATTTTATCTTATATAAAATATAATAATCTAATTTTTATGCATTAATAAAAACGGCTATTTCTAGCCGTTGCTATTTCTAGCCGTTGCTATTTCTAGCCGTTGCTATTTCTAGCCGTTGCTATTTCTAGCCGTTGCTATTTCTAGCAGACAATAAAACAATCGTTTCAACAGCCGCAGTATTAGGAAACATATCTAAAGGTTGGATTGTCAAAATATGATATTTCTTTTGTAAATGATTACAATTTTTAGCAAGAGTTGATGGATTGCAAGAAACATAGACAATTTTTTTTACCGAATGAGTTTGTAAATAGTTTAAAAGTTTTAAGTCAAGTCCTGTTCGAGGGGGGTCAACTACTAAAACATCAGGAATAAATCCTTCAGTTTCCCACTTGTTTAAATAATTTAAAATATTACCATTATAAAATTTAGCATTTGTAACGTTATTTAACTTGACATTTTCATTGGCATTTTTAATCGCCTCTTTATTATTATCAATTCCTCTTACTTCTTTAACGTATTTACTTAACCAAATACCAATAGTTCCTACGCCACAATAGCAATCTACAATCTTTTCATATCCTTTAAGTTTAGCAATCATCGCAATTTGTTGATAAAGTTTTTCAGTTTGTTCTAAATTCAATTGGAAAAAAGCATTAGGTAAGAGTTCAAATTTAAAATCACCTAATTTTTCAACAATGGTTGCTTCGCCCGCAATCAGTGTAATTTCTTTACCAAAATTTTCAATAGCATCAAGATCATTATTAATTGAAATATAAACACTTTTAATATGTTCAATGTTTATTAATTCTTTTGCTATATTAATGGTTCTTTGATCATGTTTATATAAAATAAGTGTAACTTGAATATCTAAAGTATATTGTGAACTTCGCGCAACAATATGACGTAAAATTCCATCTTTGGTTTTAGGATTAAAAGCTATTATTTGATATTTGCTAAGATAATTACAAATATCATCAATAACTTTTCGTAAATCCTTTTTTTCAATCAAACAATTATCGATATAAACTAATTTATTAGTATCCATTGCATAAAGACCCGTTACAAGATGTTCGCCATCATAACGAACGGGAAGTTTAACTTTATTACGATAATAATATGGTTCTTCTTGACCAATTGGCTCCTTTAATAATTGAGCTTTTAATTCACCATTATAATATTTATCAAAAGCTTCTTCAACAATGGCTTTTTTAAAAGCTAATTGGGTTGGATAGTTAACATGTTGTAATTGACAGCCACCACACTTTTCATAATATTTACAAGGTGGAACAACCCGATCAGGCGATAAATTGTTTTTTATTTTAACTAATTCGCCTCTTGCAAAGCTATCATTGACTTCTACAATTTTTACAACAACTTCTTCTTTTGGTAAAGCTCCTACGACAAAAACAGCTAATCGTTTATAATAACCAATTCCTTCACCATTAATACCAATTCTTTTGATAGTTAATAATATTTCTTGATTTTTAACTAAAACATTTGTTCCCATTAGGTAACACTCCTTCTACAAATTTTGTTATTATTATACCATAATCTGAAATTTAAATAAAGTTTTATGGTTATATATTGCTAAAAAAATAAAAATATGCTATAATGGAAAATGTGAGAGGTAAATAAAATGGAAAATCAAATAACTGAAAATGAAGTTTTAGAAACAAAAAAACCTAAAGAAAAAAATAAAAAAACAGGCAAAATTATTAAAATTGTTGCCATTCTAGTTGCTTTTGTGACCCTACTAGTTCTTGCAATAACAGTTTTTACTGCACCTACTAAAGTTACTTTTAGTCTAGGAAAAAGTGGTCCATTAGGCCGACCAAAAATCAAACCACAAGTCGTTAATGATGATAAGAAAATTGAAGCACCTGATGAGAAACTCTTTGAGTTTGAGCATTATGTATTTCTTGGTTGGTTTGATAATATTGAAGGCAAAGGAGAAGCTATTGATTTTGAAACAAAAACTTTTGAGAAATCAACCACTATCTATCCTATTTGGGATGTTATCTACTATACAATAACTTATGTTTATGGGGCTGATGGGGCTGATTTTAATTATCATTTTGCTAACAGTGATGAAGATCCTAATCCTCAAACTTATTGTATCACTCATGATTATATTGCTAAAAGCGATGAATTACTTTTTGATGATTTAAAATATCAACATGATAGTGATCATAAGTTATTGTTAAGTGATTTACAAAAAATTGGGCTTACTTTAGAAGTCCCTATTAGAGATGGTTATAATTTCGGAGGATGGAAAATTTATACCATTAATGATAATGGTGATGAAGTTGAAAGCAATACACCAATTGGTGAAATAAAAAGAGCACCTCTTGGCAATATAATAATTAAAGCCGTTTGGAATTAAAAAGAGCAGTTTTAAAAACTACTCTTTTTTTTCAACCTATAAATCATTTACTGTCTTGAATGTGTATCCTTCTTGGGTAATTTTATCAATTACAATAGGTAGGGCCTCTTGATTACTACTTGATACACTATGCATTAATATTATTGCGCCATTATGTAAATTATCCATAATCGTCCTTACACAATAATCTACACCATTTTGTTTACTGGTATCCCAATCTTTATACGCAATCGACCAGAAAATGGTTTTATAACCTAGACTTTTAACATTTAATAAGGCCTCACGACTGAACTCTCCTTCTGGAGGTCTAAAATATTTAACCATTTTTTGTCCTGTTAATTGTGTGAAGGCCTCTTCAAGCCTTGATAAGTCATGGTCTAAGTCTTCTAATGAAAGTGTTGTAATTTTCTTATGTGAATATGAATGGTTACATGCAATATGTCCTTCATCAACAATTCTTTTTGTTAATTCGGGAAACCGTTTAACAAAATCACCGGTGATAAAAAAAGACGCTTGCACATTTTTAGCTTTCAGAGTATCTAAAATTTTACTCATCATTCCATTATCATATCCCGCATCAAAAGTTAAATAAACACTTTTTTCATCGGGTCCAACATAAAAACTATCTGTACCACTAATCATTTCTTGATACTTACCTATTTGTGGCACTTGGTGCACGCTATTTTTACGAAAGCCCCACCCACTAGCATATGATTTTAAATAGGTTGGTGTGAAAAACATGGTGAACATGACCATTGTAAAAATTAAAAATTTTCTAACCTTTTTAATAATTACACCTCTTTCATGTCCAAAATTATTATATGTTATTTGTTAATGGTTTATACTCATCTTTTAACAAAAGCAAGCTAATTCCTATTAGAAAAATATAGCAACTTACATAAAGCCATATTAAAAAGAAAATAATGCTTGCAAATGGACCATAAATATTTTGATAGTTTTTACTAAAGATTATTATAACAACATTTTGATAAAGAATAGTAACAATAAATAGTAAACTAGTTATAATGAAAGCGGCTTTTAATGTCTTTTTTAAAGCAATTTTAACCGGAATAATATATTTATAAACTATTCCAATAAATGTTGCAACAAAAAGAAAAGGGAAAATAAATAATAATAAATTTAATATAAAACGATAATTACTTGGTAAAATAATTTTTAAATAACCAAAGTAATTAATTATACCAATTAGAAATATAACAATAACTAAAAATAATAAAGTCAAAAAAAAGGCAGTTATCCTTAGTTTCCATCTTGATCGATATTCAATATGATAATAAATAACATCAGAAATTAATAACAGATCATTAGTTAGGCTAGAACTTGACCATAATAAATTTATGATTAAAATGATACTATTAAAAAAATTATTAGTAGAAAAAAGCGTTGTTGAATTACTAATAAATCCTAATTGAATTAATAAATTACAAATAATGACGATAAATGGAGCAATTGTTAAAAGCAAATAAAAAGCAAGTGATGATGCTAGTAAGGTTGGATTAATTTTATAATTTAAGAATTTTATTTTATTTAATATTTTATTAAATCTTTCTTTCATAATATTATTATTAATCCAAAATTGTAGTTAATACAAAAAAATGCAACCAAAACTGTTGCATTTTTGACTTTGTAAAAGTTTTTATTTAATTAATTTTTCAAGATCATCTATTTCTTTAACGATATCAGCCGATAAAAGAATAGCTTTATCTTTAGTAATTAAAATATTATCTTCAATTCGAATTCCAATTGCTTCTTCTTCAATATAAAGTCCAGGTTCAATTGTAATTACCATTCCTTCTAAAAGGCCTAAATTATCAATTGATGGATCATGAACATCTAAGCCTAAAGAATGACCTATTGAGTGAAAATAATATTTAGATAATTCAGCTTTTTCTTTAATCAATCCTAATTTTTGACAGCCTTTAGCCAAAATATCTTTCGCAAAATCATTTAATTCTTTCCAACTCATTCCCGCTTTGGCATATTCAATACAACGTTTATTACAATCTAAAACAATCTCATAAACTTCTTTTTGCCTTTTAGTAAATTTACCACTTGTAGGAAAGGTTCGGGAAATATCTGATGAATAATGTTTTGTATAACAACCAACATCCATTAACAAAAGACTATCTTTGGTGATTGGTTCATTATTTTTAACGTAATGTAAAATAGCTGAATTTTTACCTGAAGCAATAATGCTTTCAAATGAAATAGTCTTATTTTCTTTTGTAATAACAAAATTATGATAAGCCTCAGCTAATGCTTCATTATCTAATGATTTGCTATGTTCCATAACATTATAAATAGCTCTTTTCGTAGTTTGAATTGATTCTTTAATAAGTTTTACTTCTTCTTCATCTTTAATCATACGCATTTTTAACATTAATGCATAAAGGTTAAAGATTTTTACACTAGGATAATCTTTACGAATTTTTTTAGCAAAAGTTAAAGCAAATGTATTATATAAAACTTGTTGGCGTTTTTCTAAATCTAAATAAACGTTTTCCGCAACATTGACAAAATGCCTTGTAGGTTGTAATAGATTTGTTATAAAACGATTAAATGCTTCGTTATAATAAATCATATTAACATTTATTTTACTAATGGCAGAAGCCTCTTCTTTTGATAAGGTTCGGCCAACCCATTTGGCTTGTTCTTCATCAATTGGATCTAGAAAAAGCCATTCTTGATATTCATTATTAAATTTACCAATTACCAAAGTAACATTAGCCTGATCAATACCGGTTAAATAATAAAAATTGTTATTGACAACAAAAGGATATTCAGCATCAGCTGTTTTAAATTGTAAATATCCCGAATGAAGGATTGCAACTGAATCATTATTTAACTTTTCAGCTAAAGTTAATCTTCTTTTTTGGTATAAATCTTTACTCATTGTTATTTTCTCTCTTTCTTATTATTCTTTTTGGTTTCGGCTTGCGCTATTGAAGGATCATAATATAATTCTAGAATATAAGCAAATTGGGCCATAACTTTTGATGCTTGAGCAAGCGGAATAGTATCTAATACTAAACCTAAGATATCATCATGGAATTTATCATGGAATTTTAGAATCTTTTTACCCTGTTGGGTAACACTTAATAATATAACACGTCGATCCATTTCATCTCTAATGCGCAATAAATAACCTTTTTGAACTAACCGATTGACACCAATTGTTAATGATCCAACCGTAACATGCATGTTTTTAGCAATTAAGGTCATCGGTTTATTATTAAACTTATTTACCATTTCGATAACATGAAGTTCGCCAATTGTCAAATCGGGAATGTTTTTAGTATCCATTGTGCGTTCTTCGATAACATTGGTCATATTAGCAACCGTATTAAAAGCATCTTCTAAAGTCTTATATAAAGCTTTTTCTTCTTTATTAAATTGTTTAGGTTTTTTAGGCGTAGGGCGAACAATTTCTTTAGGGGTATCATCACGTGGTGCTGGTTCAATCGTTACGTCTTTACTTTTGATGCTTGGTCTTTTTACTTTTGGTTTAGTTGGCTTTTTCGGTGTTGTAACAACCTTAACCGGCGTTTCTTTTGGCTTTTCTTCTTTAGGCTTTGCTTGTCTAATTGTACCTGTTCTTGGGTCAATTTTTGTCGATGTTATCTTTTTTTCATCGATTTTAGGCTTTGCAGTTTTTTTGGTTGATTTTTTAGCCGTTGTTGATGTTTTCTTAGTTGTTTTAGAAGTTTTTGTAACAGTTTTTTTAGGTTTAGTTGAAGTTGATTTAACTGATGATGTTGATTTAGTTTGTTTTTTAGGATCATCCTCAATTACTGGAACAACGATAGGACTAACTCTTTTTTTAGGTGTTTTGATATTATTATTTTGATCTTCCATATTATTATACCTCGTATTTTCTAATATTATTATAAAATAATTTATTTTGAATGTCAAACTATATATTCTATTAATTACTATTTTTTTATAATATTTATTAACTAAAAACGCTTAAAATTATTAAATAAAAAGTAAGCGTGTAAAATAAGACGTCTGTCAATATCTTTGCATTTTTACAAAATTATTTAATATTATAAGCATAATTATTTTGTTGTTTAGGACGATAAAA
>CANQDG010000038.1 GCA_947591495.1 uncultured Bacilli bacterium | reverse complement strand
AAGTCCCCAAAAAACTTTTTAAAAGCTATTTTTAAAATTGTTTACTCCCCAAAATCCCCAAAAAACTTTGGAGAGCCCATAAAACGCTCTACTACATCATGCAGTAGAGCGTTTTTTTAGTAATTCATAACGGGTTCGGTTGTTAAATTAACTTTTAACTTTTTGAGAACCATTTCATCTTCATAAGAAAGCATAACCGTTGCATGAGCTTCAGTATTTTCTAATACTCCAAGTTTACTCATTGCCTCCTCAACTATGGAATTAGTCGGTGCGGTAATTGAAAGCGCAGTTAATAAATCTTGCGCATTAAGTTTTAAGCTTTCTTGCTTTAAAATATTTTGTTTTAAATTTTGGATTGTTTTAATAATATTTGGCGAAACAAGTTTAAGTTCATCTTTGATACCTGCAGCATACTTTATGACATTTAATAAAACAGCTGAAGGGGCTGAAAATAATTTTGATTCTTTACCAGTAATAATCGTTCCATCTTGTAATTCAATGGCAATGACTGGTGTGTTTTTTAATTTTTCCGCATTTAAAGCAACCATCACCGCTTTTCTAATCGAAGGGTCGATTGCTATTTGGGACATGATTAATTCTATTTTCTCAACAACTTGTTCACTACATTTACCAAGGCGAACATTACATTTAGCTTGATAATATCTTCTAATAATTTCTTGTTTGCATACGCGTGCTACTTCTTCTTCATCGGTTATACAAAAGCCCGCCATATTAACGCCCATATCAGTTGGTGATTTATATGGACAAGTGCCATAAATCTTTTTTAATAAAGTTTCCACAACTGGAAAGACTTCTACATCACGATTATAATTAATAGCGATTTTGTTATAGGCATTTAAATGAAAAGGATCAATCATATTAACATCAAACAAATCAGCAGTTGCCGCCTCATACGCTAAATTGACTGGATGCTTTAAAGTTAAATTCCAAACTGGGAAGGTTTCATATTTAGCATATCCCGCATTAATTCCCCTAATTGATTCATGATAAAGTTGAGAAAGGCAAGTAGCCATTTTACCGCTTCCAGGCCCGGGGGCGGTTACAACAATTAATGAACGTGTCGTTTTAATATAATCGTTTTTACCAAAACCATTTTTACTAACAATCGTATTGGTATCAAGAGGATAACCGGGAATCGGATAATGATAAAAAACAGGAATGCCTAAAAATTTAAGCTTTTGCGCAAACCGACGAACAAGGGGTTCATTATTATATTTAGTAACAACCACTGATCCAACATATAAATCCATTTTTTGAAATGATTTGATCATCCGAAAAGTTTCATCTTCATATGATATACCATAGTCACTCCGCATTTTACCCATTTGAATATCGGGAGCAGAAATTGCAATCACAATTTCAACTTTTTCTTTTATTCCAAAAAGCATTTGAACTTTCGAATCGATTTTAAAACCTGGTAAAACTCTTGATGCATGATAGTCATCAAAAATTTTGCCCCCAAATTCCAAGTAAAGTTTATTATTGAATTGCGCAATTTTTTCTGAGATTTTTTCAGCTTGTAATTTTAAATATTTATCATTATCAAAAGCTATTTTCATCGTTTTCTCCTCCTAAAAATGTCAATAATAAATAATATTATACTGATTTAATTTATTTTTTTATCTTCTTTGCGTTTTTTTTGAATTTGATAAACCATCGATCTAACAAGTTTTCTTGGCGCAAATCTTGTCATAAAAACAAGTAAGCGATTTTTAAAGCCATATAAGGCAACCACCTTTTTTTTCATCATCTTTTTATAACCATAAAGCGCTACTTTATAAGGACATACTGGTTTCATCTTTTTTAACAAATCACTTTTGCTTGCACTTGCAACTTCAAAAAAGTTAGTTCTAGTTGTTCCCGGGCATAAGGCCGTAACGCTAATTTTAGCATCTTTTAATTCCACACTCAAAGCCTCCGTAAACGATAAAACAAAAGCTTTAGTAGCATAGTAAGTTGCCATTAGTGGTCCAGGAATAAAAGAAGCAATTGATCCAACATTCATTATTTTACCATATCCTGCCTTTTTCATATCTTGGCCAAAAAGATGACAAGTTTTAACAAGGGTTAAAATATTTAATTGAATCATTTGTTCGGCCTTTTCTAAAGAAGTATCAAGGAATTCACCATAATCACCAAATCCAGCATTATTAATAAGATGTTCAACCTCAAGGTCTAAACTATGAACTTTTTGATAAAGTTCTTCTGCCGCATCAGTTTTTGTTAAATCAAGCGCAATTACTTCTACTTTAATGTCATACTCTTTAATAAAATTCGTTTGTAATTCTTCTAAAAGATCTTTGCTTCTAGCAACTAAAATGAGATTATAATGTTCTTTCGCAAAAATTCGTGCCAACTCTAAACCAATTCCTTTACTAGCGCCTGTAATTAAGGTATATTTGGTACTCATTTTAAGCTGGATCAACTTTCTTATAATTTTCTATATGAACTTTGTTAATGGTTTTTTCTTCTTTTTCCCAATAATTATAAATATCTTTCCGTTTAAATGATGCGTAATAACGATTATTTTTTTGCGTGAAGCCTAAAAATTCATAACCAGCTACAATCATTTTATCATTAGCATCCGTTGGATGATGTAAAATAACCCCAGGAATATGATCAAGCGCATATTTAATGCGATATGATTGCCAGTGATAAACCGTATCGGAATTTAAATAAAATAGTTTGCAAGTATCTACTAAAGCTGCCCATGAAGATTCAAAGAATTGATCGGCATGATTATAGGGATTAAAAACCGTGCATCCTTCATCATTACGCCACCACGCAAAAAAGGTAATTAAAAAATTTAAAAAATCTTCATATTTGTGATTTTGATAACAATATCCAATAAAAGTATCTAACGGTTGATCTTCTATTTTGCCATTTGGCATATCCGTTAAATAATATTTATGAAAAGCAAACCCCATTGCATAACAACTATTTTGGTTATCGGCATACCACGAAGCATATTGAAAAAAGGCTTCTTTATTAAAGATTTGATGACTTTCTAAATCTTGTTGACCTTGATGGGTTAAAATAAATTCATAAAAGTCACCAAAGAAGCTTTCAAATAAAGCTTTTTTACTATGCCAAAAATCTACACCTATTTGATGATCTTCAATTTCATAAACAAAATCATCTATTTCATAGTCAAGCGCAATACTAGAAATCGCATATTTATGCATATGCGTTTTGATAATCTCACAATGATATTTATCTTGTTGATAATTTTCTAAATCTTGTTTGGTAGCAAAAAAGGTTTCTAAAATCAAATCATATGAACGATTAGAATGAAGAAAATCAATGCCTACTTTAATATCAAGTAACATTGGCACCTTATTTTTCATTGTTAATAAAAGTTCTTTTGTCTTTTGGCAAAATTCCAAACTAGGATTTTCAAATTTAAAACATACAATATGCTTAATCATAAACTTTCCTCCAATTACTATATTAATAGTATACACAATTATTTAATTTTCTCTAGTAAAAAACTCTAAAAATTGTAGTAAACTTCCTAAATCTTTTGGATTATTTACAAGACTTAAAAAGCTTACTACAATTTAGATTAATTTTAGATTTTTTTTAAAATATCTTTTAATTTATTAATGGCTTTTTCAATTGCTTCATCAATAAAGTTAGCCGTTTTATTAATAATATTTTTAGGTGGGACTAAATCTTTGTTTTCATAATGACCATCAGGTGATGTAATTTCTTGTTCAAATTGATGTTTTTCTTCTTCAAAGATTTGATTTTGATTATAATTAGTATCTCCTAATTTAATTCCTATAATAAAGAAAATAATAATAACAATAATGATAAAAATTTTTTTCATAACTTAACAATAATTTAAAATATTAATAACCGATGAGGGATCTTCAATATTATAGAAAAATAAATAGAAAACTACATATTTATAAATCACTTTAATTTGTTTAATAAACGGCTTATCAATTTCGATTTGTGGATTGACATTAACTAAAAAACATTCTTGATCAATATGTTGGTTAATTTTTTTTAAATTTTCAAAACCAAACAATAAATTATTAAAAAAAGAAAAGAGTAGTAAAATTGTAACAATTAGCACTTTGTAATTTATATTAATCACCCAAAATTATTTTATTCAGATTTTCCATTATATAGACCTGTATGAACTGCTAAATTAATTCCATTAGCAATAATTTTGGATAAATCTTCTACTTCAACATCAATTTCTTTAGGTGTTACCATTAAGTTATAGCCTTGGGGTGTCAAAACTTCTTCAATCAAAGTTCTTTGTTCTTCTTGCGTTAAACTACCAAAAGGTCCTAAAAGTGCCCCTTTTTGTTCACTTGACATATTGGTTGCTTTATCTAAATTTTCATATACTAAACTTGGCGAAAGTTTATTAGCATACGAGGTTTGTTGATTAGCTGCTAAATGTAAGTATTTTAAAATCATTTGGATGGCATCAACCGTAATAGTTGTCGCATCAACTACTGTTGGAACCCCAATAGCAATAACCGGTATGCCAAGGGTTTTAGCGGATAATTCTTTACGTCTATTACCAACGCCTGATCCTGGTCTTATTCCGGTATCGGTTATTTGAATTGTTTTATTAATTCGCTTAATTGAATTAGTAGCAAGTGCATCAATGACAATAATAAAATCAACTTCAATTTTTTTAATCATTGCCTCAATAACATCATAAGTTTCAATGCCTGTTGTCCCCATAACACCAGGTGACATTGCGGAGACGCAACTAAATCCTTCCGATAATGCATCAATTAAGTATAAATGTCTTGTGACAATTGTATTATCAATAGCATAAGGGCCAATAGCATCAGGCGTAACATTGCTATTACCAAGTCCTACAATAAAAGCTTTTTTGCCAACTAATGATAATTCTTCTAAAAGTTCTTTTAAGACATCAGCTAAGGCTTTTTCTATTTCTTCAATTGTTTTAGTATCATGTATATTACAACTTGCTAAATCAATTGTGTAATAAAGACCTGGCTCTTTATTTAAAATACGGGCCGCTTGATCGCCAACTATATTTTTAGTAATTAAAATATTGTTAACTTGAAATTCTTCATTTTGAAAATCAGGTAATGTTTTCCCTTGGTATTTTTCATATTCATCTTTAGCAAGATCGGTTCTACCAATTATAATTTTTTCATTTATTTTACTTCCATTCATAAATTCACCTCAAAATATTATTGGTAATTTTTTTAAAAAATATGCTAAAGGAAAAAATAATTTTGCCAATTTACTTTATAATTTATCTTTTTTTTGTTATAATTATTATACAATAAAATCTATAGGAGCAAACCTTATGAAAGATGATGATTTAATTTATCTATTTACGGGAACATCGGAAATTTTTATCAAAAATAGAATGAATCGAATTATTCAAAGTTTTAAAAACTTAGAAACGACCATTATTAAATATGATATGGATATAACCCCTTTATCTAAAATAGTTGAAGATGCTATTACGGTTCCTCTTCTTGAAGATGCTAAAATCATTATTATTAAAAATCCTAAATTTTTGACCAAAAACATTGATGCACCCAAAGAGGATGTTAAAATGTTTATTAAATATTTAAAAAATCCCCTTGAAACAACCATTTTAATGATTGACGCAACCAATTGTGTAATTCAACAAGCAAATGAAATATATAAAGTTTTACGTAATGTTGCTCGTATCATCGATTATCCTGATGCCGAAGAAATCGAAATTAAAGGGTGGATTGTTCGTAGTTTTACTAGTAATAATATTGAGATTAAAGATGATGCTTTAAATTTATTAATGGAATATATTGGTGATGATCAACCACGCCTATCACAAGAAATTGCTAAACTTGCCTCATATGTTGGCAAGGGTGGAACAATTTATCAAAGTGATATCAAACTCTTAGTTCCTAAAGATATGAATAATGAAATATATAATTTAATTAAAGCCATTATTAATCATAATCTTACCAAAACCTATCATATTTATAATAGTTTAACAAGTAACATTAAAGATCCATCAGTTATTATCTCACTAATTTCTAATAAATTTAAAGAATTAATTACAACCTATAAACTATTGAAGTTTGGTTATAGTCAAAGCGATATTGCTAAATTCTATGAAATATCTTCAGGTAAAGCATACTATTTAGTTCAAGAAGCTAAATCATTTCGTTTAGTTGATTTAGAATATTATATTGATAAATTAGCTGAACTAGATTATCAAATAAAAAGTGGTAAAATTGATAAAATGGTAGGTCTAGAACTCCTTTTATTAAAACTACCTGCTTAAAAACCAAAAGACCATTCATTTCATTTGGAAATGAGTGGTCTTTTATTGGTTATATAAACTTATTGAAAATGGGAATGCACAATAAATTAATTAAGGATATTCCCAACTAATTTATAGAGCCTAGAAAAAAACTGAAGTTTATTTTCAAACGAAAATTCTTCAGTTTACTTCAAATTTATGTCTGGCTCTTATGCCATTTGATTTAAGGCTTTAGCTAAACGAGATTTTTGATGTGCAGCATAGTTTTTATGGTGAATACCTTTACTAACTGATTTATCAATTTTTTTACAAGCAAATTTAAATGCTTCTTCGGCTTTTGCTTTATCACCTGTAGCAACAGCTGCCATAAAGGCTTTAATAGCTGTTTTAAGGGATGAAGAAAAAGAATTATTTAATAATCTTCTTTTGTTATTAGTAATATCTCGTTTTTTCTGTTGCTTAATGTTTGCCATTATTTCACCTCCGAGGATAATTCAATACAAATTATACCACATTCTTTCAAAAAGGTAAAGTAAAACATACTTTTATTTTTAAGTTACCAGTTATGCTTTATTTTATATTTTTGATTAAAGAGGCCTTTTCTAATTCTAATTGTTTTGGACTTGCTTGTTATCAAGAGTGGTGTTTTAATTTTTTCTATTACCTTAGCCGATGGAAAAGCAAATTGATTACGATAACCATTCATACAAATAGCCAGTTTATTTTGATTATTTTGTAAAAAACCAATCATTGCTAAAAAAGCCTCATCACTTGAGGTGTTTGATCCATGATGAGCAATTTTTAACACATCAACATCATTTACATTTAATTTTAAAATATTTTCAATCTTTTTACTAATATCACCAGTAAATAAATATTTTTTACCAAACAAATTGGCCCAAATAACTAAACTATTATCATTTTCATTATGATAATCTTGTTTGGGTGAAAGCACTTTAAATTTCATATTGGCAAAACTAATTTCATCATTCATTTTAAGATATCGTTGGTTAATTTTAGCTGGTATTTTTTGGGGAGTTATTCGATCATATAAACCATAACAAACATTTTTAACTTTAAACAAGTCAATAATTTCATCTAACATACCATTATGATCACTATCACCATGACTAATAATAATCATATCCAGTCGTTTAATACCTAATTTTTGCAAAAACAAAATGATATCGTCATAACCATTTTCTCCCGTATCTATTAAAATATTAGCTTGATTAAAACTTTTACGAATTAAAGTTGCATCACCTTTTGGTAAATCTAAAAAATAAACTTCATCATATATATTAAAAAAATTAGCATTATGCCAAATAAATAAAATTAAGATCAAACTAAAAACTTCTTTAAAACAATTCTTTTTTAATTCTAATTTACTTAAAATAATATATATCACAAAATAATATAAAAATATAACCACAAGGTTAACATTAGGAAAAGTAAATGATAAAATTTCAATTTTCGATAGACTAGTAGTTAAGATCTTAAACCAATCAAAAATAAAAAAAGTAAACTTTTCCAAAAAAGGAAAAAATACGAGTAAAATACTCATTGGTAACAAAACATAAGTTACTAAAGGAATATAAAGTAAATTATAAATTAATGATAAAAAATTTATTTGAGGATTAATATTGATTACAATAGGTAATGTAGCAATAATGGATAATAGACTTACTTTAAAAGATGCTATTAATTGATTTTTACTAGTTAAAATTTTACTTGCGATAATAATAGTGCTAGATATTGCATACGATAAAATAAAACTATATTGATAAGCATTAAAGGGGTTAATTACTAAAACACTAATAATATTAATCATCATTAAATCGATATTAGTTAATTGATAATGATATAACTGATTAATAAATTTTAGAAAATAATTAAATACTACTCTAAAAACCGATATCAGTAAGCCACTAATTAAATAATAACTCAATAAAAAAATAATTATTATTATATTTTTAGGTTTTTCACGCATTTTTAATTTCGTTAATATTAAGCCTATAATCATTACAATGATATTGACGTGTAAACCCGATATCACAAAAAGATGACTAATTCCTATTTTACTAATATTTGTTGCTAATTCATCTTCAAATTCATCTTTATTACCGATTGTCAAGGCTTTAACTAGAGGTTTGGCAGATGTTTGTAATTTATTATCTAAATACTGATTAATTGTTTCATTAATACTATAAATGGAAAAGCCTTTTTTATAATAGCGTTGTTTTTCTATTGTAATAATACCAACAATATTTTTATATTTTAAATAATTACGATAATTAAATCCGCCTAAATAGTGGCTAGTATCAGCTTTAGTAATTTTTCCTTTAATTAAATAAATATCACCGCAATTTAACTTTTCTTCACTATAATAGATAACTTTGACTAATCCTATCTTAAAAGTTACTTGAAAATGGTCTTCTTGTTTTTTGATTTTTAAAACTTTAGCATATCCTTCATAGTCATCACTAACCTTAGATTGAATTAAAGATCTTATACCAGCATTACCTAAAACAACCATTAAAATAACTAATGCAACAACCGCTAAACGCC
This sequence comes from uncultured Bacilli bacterium, assembly GCA_947591495.1. Classification (GTDB taxonomy): domain Bacteria; phylum Bacillota_I; class Bacilli_A; order ML615J-28; family CAG-313; genus CAG-313. The sequence goes on along the minus strand of CANQDG010000038.1, from coordinate 832 downwards.
AATTCTTAATAAAAAGATATATTAAATAACTTACAAAAAATCCGATGATAATAATATTAAATGATTTAATAATTAAAAACAAAAAAATTAAAAGTAAAACAATAATTATATAATTATCTTTTAAACATTTAAATAGTAATGTATGTTTTAATTTCTTCAAATAAGCTATCACCTATACCTTTGACATTTTTTAAATCTTCTAATTTGGTAAACCAACCATTTTGATTTCGATATTCAATAATAGCTTGGGCTTTAACTAGACCTATTTTGGGAATGGTTAATAATTCTTCAACACTACAACTATTAATATTGATTTTATCATTTACTTTAGAGCTTTCCAAACTTGCTTTTTTGGGAATAAAAATTTGCATATTAGTAGTAATAATGCTTACTAAATTAATATTAGTTAAATCAGCATTAATAGTAACTCCCCCAGCTAATTCAATAGCATCATATATTAAAGAACCACTTGCTATTTTATAAATATTGGGATACATCACCTCACCTCTAACATCAATCATGCAATATGTTTCTTCATCATAATTGAAGGAGGGGTTATCATTTTCATTAAACTTAGGGGAGTTAGCACAGGCTTTTAAAAAGGGTAGTAAAAACAAAATACCTAAAAAAATTGTTTTTTGAAATTTGAGCATCTTTTTTTCCTCCTTCACTTATATAAATACGCTTGGCTATAAAAAATTACGTTTTAAATTTTATCAAATAAAAACAAAGGATTCACTTCACAATAATAAAGCGGCTCTCCAAAGTTTTTTGGGGATTTTGGGGAGTAAACAATTTTAAAAATAGCTTTTAAAAAGTTTTTTGGGGACTT
>CANQDG010000037.1 GCA_947591495.1 uncultured Bacilli bacterium | reverse complement strand
TTTTATCGTCCTAAACAACAAAATAATTATGCTTATAATATTAAATAATTTTGTAAAAATGCAAAGATATTGACATTAAAATAATAAAAATTACTTTTATAAAAGATAATTTGTTAACTTTTTTCAAAGTGATTTTACTATTAGTATTTTATAACTAATAAAAAAATAAATTATTAAATATAATAAAAAAGGTGATGTTATGGATTATACAGCGATTTTTCAAGGTGGAGGTATTAAAGGCCTTGCGTATATTGGAGCATTATATGCCCTAGAAGAAAATGGCTTTAAGCCAAAAAGAGCAGCTGGCACTAGTATGGGAGCTATTTTAGCAGGCCTGGTAGCCTCAGGATATAATGCTTATGAATTATCATACGCAATGAATGAAATTGATTTTGCTACATTAATTAAAAAAGATTCAAAAAAGATTAAAAATATTATTACCGAAAAAGGTCTTCATTCAACTTGTTATATTAATGAAAAAATATCATATTTATTAAAACAAAAAAATATTTATACTTTCGGTGATTTAAAAACCGATAATGACTATAAATTAAAAGTAATTGGAACGAATGCCTCTAATTATCAACAAATCATTTTTCCTAATGATTTAGTTTTTTACAATATTAATCCCAATTATTTTTATGTATCAGATGCCATCGTTATGAGTGCAACTTATCCAGGATATTTTAAACCATTAAAATTACAAAATAATTTTATTTTAGATGGGGGCTTATGTAATAATTTTCCTTATAATGTTTATCAATATTTACCCAATGATCTAGTAATAGGTTTTCAAATTTTAGAAAAGAATTATAAAAATATTCCAGATAATATTAATATTGCTAAAATTAATACAAGTGGTTTTAAGATTTTAGATTTTAAAATTTCACCTAAAGGCAAACAAGAATTGTTTATGAAAGGCTACCAAGCAGGGCAAAAAATAGCCGGTCAAATAATTCAAAAATATAATATATAATTTTCAAGCACTTTTATTGACTGATTGCTAAATTAATAGTATAATTTTTTTAGTTGTTAAGAACTTAACAATTAAAAAAGGAGGCTGGCTTTTATGGATATAAGCGCCGAAAACTTTTTTATCCAAATATATAAGAGTAATAGTTTATTAACAGATATTTTGAAAAACATTTGCAAAAAATATGATATTAATAATTTACAATTATATATCATTGTTATTTCATCTTATAAACCCATTAATGTTTCAATGCTAGCAGAAATTTTAAATATTACAAAATCGGCCGTTTCTCAAGCCTTGGTAAACTTATTCATCAGACGAATTGTGGTTAAAAAACCTTGTGAAGAAGACCGAAAAATTTATTTCATTAAAACAACCGCGAAGGGAACAAAAATAAAAAATGCTATCATGCAATATTGTACAGAAAAATATCAAAAAATGTTAGCCGAAATTGGTGAAGATGAAATGACTAAATTTATTGAATTATCAACTAAATTAAACAAAAGATTAGAACAAGGAAAAATAGAAAAGGAGGAAGAAAATGCTTAAATTAGTAAATATTACAAAAACGTATGTTATGGGAGATACTAAAGTTGAAGCTTTAAAAGGCATTACAATTAATTTTCGGAAAAATGAATTTGTTTCAATTTTAGGACCTTCAGGTTGTGGTAAAACAACTCTTTTAAATATTATTGGTGGACTTGATAAATATACAAGCGGTGATTTAGTTATCAATGGCGTTTCTACGAAAAAATTTAATGATCATAATTGGGATGTTTATCGAAATCACCGAATAGGTTTTATTTTTCAAAGTTATAATTTGATTCCTCACCAAACAATTCTAGAAAATGTTGAATTGGCTTTGACAATTGCTGGTATGGGAAAACAAGAAAGAGTGGAAAAAGCCAAGAAGGCACTTGATCGTGTTGGTCTTGAAGGATTATATAATAAAAAACCTAATCAATTATCAGGTGGTCAGTGTCAAAGAGTAGCAATTGCTAGAGCCTTAGTCAATGAACCAGAAATATTACTTGCTGACGAACCTACAGGAGCTTTAGATACCGTTACATCAAAACAAATTATGGATTTAGTCAAAGAAATATCAAAAGAAAAATTGGTTATTATGGTTACGCATAATCCTGATATTGCTGAAGAATATTCCACTAGAATTGTGCGGTTACTTGATGGCTTAATAAACGATGATTCTAATCCTTGTAGTAATGAAGAAGAAAAAGAAGATCTTAAAGACGAATTAGGTGCAAAAAATATCCAAATTTCAAATGAAGAACAAAAACTAAATGCTACAGTATATCCTAATCTTCAAGAAACAACTAATCATAAAATTAATGATAAAACAGTTGATGAAAAGGCTAAAATGTCTTTTTGGACCGCCTTTAAACTATCAGCACGAAATCTTTTAAGCAAATTTAAACGAACATTGATGGTTGGTTTAGCAGGTTCAATTGGTATTATTGGTGTTTCGTTAGTTTTAGGTTTATCAAGTGGTATTACCGATTACATTGATAATCTCCAAGAAGATATGTTATCCGGTAACCCCATTACGATTACTGAACAAACTTATGATTTAAATGGTATGATGAGTTCGATCAGTAGTTTTGAAGTAGCTGAAACGGTTATTAAAAATGGTGAAGTTAGTGTTAACTCGATGTTAGAACTTTTAGCAGAACGTCAAAAACAAATGGATAACTTGTTCATTACTAATGAAATAGATCAAAATTATATTAATTATCTTAATGCAATGCCAAAAGAATATATTGAAGATATCGTTTATGGTTATGGTATTGATATAACTAATAATATTTATACTGACTTAAAAGAAGATGATAATAGTGAAAGTGTGGAAACCTCAATAACTGCTATTAAACAAATCTATAAATCAATGTTACAACAAAGTGATAATGAAAATGTTAAAGATGCATCATCTGCTATCACAATGTTATCCCAACCAATGAGCCAAGCTATTTCAAATGAAAGTTATATCAAAGAACAATATGATTTTCTTGCAGGTAGAATGGCTACTAAAGCTGATGAAATAATGTTAGTTGTTGATAAACATCGTCGTATTACTGACTTAACTTTAGCTGAGCTTGGTTATTATTCTGAACAAAGTTTTATCAATTTTGCGTTTGGAACTTTCGGTAGTAATTTATATGATGAAAATATGCCTTTTAAACAAAGCTTTACTTATGAAGAATTAATGAATAAAAAGTTTACTTATTATCCTAATGATGTTGTTTATAAAGCTTATACTCCTAGCCTTATGAATATGAGTTGGTATGGTGTTAAGTTTGAATATCAAGCATATAAAACCGATAGTTTTACTGATGGATTGGAATTAAAAGTAGTTGGTATCTTACAACCCAAAGATGAAGTTAACTATGGAACTTTAACAACTGGTTTTTATTATACCCCTGCTTTAACAAACTATATCTTAGAAAAGAATTTAAATAGTGAAATTGCTAATTACTTAAAAGGAAATAATGAAACTATTGAAAGCGTGGCAATGCAAATTAATAATGATATTATGTACAGCGGTGTTGCTTATCATTATAACTTTAAACTTAATGGTGAGACTTTTGAAAATCAAACAGGTCTTGTTGGTAGTGCTTCAATGATGTCACTTATGGGTGATATGTTTAGCAGCTTTATGGGTGGACTTGGTGGTGGAAGTGGTGAAACCACCCAAGGAGGTAATATTTCTGACATCTTAACTTTAAGTCTTCGCAACGTTGGCGGTAATGATTTAGCTAATAGTATTGCAATATATCCAGTTGATTTTGAACAAAAACAATTTGTGCTTGAATATTTAGATAAATGGAATGAAGAAGGCAGTCTTGTTTATACGGTAGATGGAAAAGACGTTACAGTTAGTGAGCGTTCTAACATAACTTATACTGATACCTTATCAATTGTTATTAAAATGGTAAGTACAATGATTAATATTGTAACTTATGCTTTAGTTGCTTTCACCGCAATCTCTCTTGTTGTATCAACCGTTATGATTGGAATTATTACATATGTTAGTGTGGTTGAAAGAATTAAAGAAATAGGTGTTATTAGATCACTTGGTGGTAGAAAGAAAGATGTTGCTCACTTATTTAACGCTGAAACCTTTATTATTGGTGCAGTAGCAGGTATTATAGGTATTGTTATAACTTATTTAATTTCACTTGTTGCTAATTTAATTCTTGGTAATTTAACTGGTGTTTATACAATTGTTTCTTTGAAGTGGTATCAAGCTGTAATTATGATTGTTATTAGTGTTTTATTAACATTAGTATCTGGTTTGTTCCCTGCAAGGTCAGCTGCAAGAATGGATCCAGTTAATGCTCTTAGAACTGAATAGGAATAAATAATGAAAAAAATTAAAAATATATTACTATTAAGTATAGCACTACTATGTATAGCTAGTTTTTTAACCGCTTGTGCTGGAGCTAAAATTGTTCCAGATGGCTATGTAGATAGCCAATTCTATACTAATTCTAATAGTGGTCAATTAAATAGCACTTTAGAACTTTCCATTTATTACTATGATGAGGCACCATCATTTGCGAAAAATAAATTTATTAAACCCGTGAATCAAGAAACCAAAAATTTACTAGAATTTTTTCTTGAATTATTTATAGAAGCAATAAAAGATTATGATTTCCAAGATAAATTTGATCTTAATTTGGAAAATATAAGTCTTGATGATTTTGCCTATCTTGATTATGGTCAACTTCAAGGAAATAGTTATTTTAGTATTTATTATTATGAGGTATCACAAAAAACCTTATATTATTGCTATTTAAAATATCCAACTTCTTAGTGGTAATACTTGTTGTAATAAAAGAATGTCAGCTCTGATTATTCGTATTAAGGAATGCGCTGGCATTCTTTTTTATATATAAAAAAAGAAATAATAAAAATTTTTAAAAAATTTTTTAAAATCTTTTAAAAAAGGCTTGACAAAATTTCAAAAAGGATTATAATATAATTAGCACTCAATGATTGAGAGTGCTAAAAAGAGGTGAAAAACATGGAAATGCAAGACTATTCAAAAGATGAAAAAGTATTAGAAAAATTTGGTCGTGATGTGACCGAAAGTGTTAAAGAAGGAAAAGTCGATCCTGTTATTGGCCGTGAAGAAGAAATTCTTAGAATTGTTAAAATTTTAGCAAGAAAAACTAAAAACAACCCTATTTTAATTGGATCACCAGGGGTTGGTAAAACAGCTATTATTGAAGGATTGGCTGCCAGAATTGTTAAAGAAGATGTTCCAGAAAACTTAAAAGGATGTCATATCTATGAACTTGATATGGGTGCACTGGTTGCGGGGGCCAAATATCGAGGTGAGTTTGAGGAACGTTTAAAAGCTGTTTTAAATAAAATTAAAGAAAAAAATGGTGAGATGATTCTTTTTATTGATGAAATCCATCTAATTGTAGGAGCCGGTAGAGCAGATGGTGCCCTTGATGCTGGTAATATGTTAAAACCAATGCTTGCAAGAGGTGAATTACATTGTATTGGTGCTACCACCTTAAATGAATACCGTAATTATATTGAGAAAGACTCAGCCCTTGAAAGACGATTTGAAAAAGTTTATATTAATGAACCAACTGTTGAAGATACGATTAGTATTTTAAGAGGATTGAAAGAACGTTTTGAAGTCTTCCATGGCGTTCGTATTTCTGATCCTGCTATTATCGCTGCCGCAACTCTTTCTAATCGTTATATTACCGATCGTTTCTTACCAGATAAAGCAATCGATTTAATTGATGAAGCGTGTGCATCAATTAGAACAGAAATGAACTCGATGCCTAATGAATTAGATTTATTAGAGCGTCAAATTATGCAACTTGAAATTGAAAAAAGTGCTTTATCAAAAGAAAAAGATAGTTTATCAAAAGAAAGACTTTCAAAAATTGAAGAAGAATTAAGCGAAAAGAAAAAACTTGCTAGTCAAATGAAGGAAAAATGGGAACAAGAAAAGCGCGAACTTGCTAATATCAAGCAAAAACAAAAAGATTTAGAAAATTATCGTAAAGAATATGATGATGCCTTACTTAAAGCTGATTATAATCGTGCTGGTGAATTGATTTATAAAATTATCCCAACATTAGAAAAAGAAATTGCCGAATACGAACAAAAATCAACTGATACCAAAATGATATCCGAAGTTGTTACCGAAAATGATATTGCGGATATCATATCGAAATCAACTAATATTCCTATTTCAAAACTTGTTCAAGGCGATAAAGAAAAACTACTAGGTTTAAAAGATGTTTTATCAAAAAGAGTAATTGGACAAGATGAAGCTTTAACGCTTGTTAGTGATGCTATTATTAGACAACGTTCAGGCATTAAAGATGAAAATCGACCAATTGGTTCTTTCTTATTTTTAGGTCCAACTGGTGTTGGTAAAACAGAAGTATGCAAAAGTTTAGCTGAAGCATTATTTGATAGTGAAAATCATATTGTTAGATTTGATATGAGCGAATATATGGAACCTCATTCAGTTTCACGTTTGATTGGTGCGCCTCCAGGATATGTTGGATATGATGAAGGTGGACAATTAACCGAAGCGGTTAGAAGAAGACCATATTCAATTGTGCTCTTTGATGAAGTTGAAAAAGCTCATCGTGATATTTTTAATGTGTTATTACAAATTCTTGATGATGGTAGACTTACGGATTCCCAAGGCCGAACGGTTGATTTTAAAAATACAATTATTATTATGACTTCTAATTTAGGTAGTGAGTATTTGTTAAATAATGATCCAAATGCCAATGAATTAGTAATGAATGAAGTTCATAATCATTTTAGACCAGAGTTTTTAAATCGAATAGATGAAATTGTAATGTTTAATCCTTTATCAAAAGATGTTCAAATTAAGATTGTTGATAAATTATTAAATGAACTTGCAATTAGACTTGAAAATAATAATATCAAAGTAGAATTCACTAATAGCCTTAAAAAATATGTCATTGATAATAGTTATAATACAACATATGGCGCAAGACCAATTAAGAGATTTATTCAAAAAAATGTTGAAACAGAAATTGCTAAAAAAATTATTTCTTCCGAAATAACACCTAATAATTTCTATTTGATTGATTATCAAGGTAAATTAAAAATAACCGAAAAATAAAATCTCATTTAATCTGTATAATAAAAACTGATAATAGATGATAGTCCATTATCAGTTTTTTATATTGCAATTATTTTTAAATAAATAGGCAAAAATAATTCATATTTGTTGACATCCTTACATATAATATAGTATAATATTAATAGTTGAACAACTATTCAACTATTAATAAAAGAAAGAAGGCTCAAAATGGCAGAAGACAAAATAAATAATGATAATAAAAAAATGGCATTTGTAATGCCAACATCAGAAAATTTATTTGATGTAACGGAATTATTTAAAACCTTAGGAGATGAAACAAGAACAAAAATCTTATCGGTTCTTGCTAATGGCAATTTATGTGTTTGTGATATTGCCAATCTCTTAAAGATGACGAAATCAGCTATTTCTCATCAATTAAAAATTTTAAAATTAGCTAGACTTGTAAAATCAGAAAAGAAAGGTAAAGAAGTTTTTTATGCTTTAGATGATGATCATATTTTTAAAATATATCAAATGGCATTAGAACATGTAATGGAATAAGGTGATATTATGAAAAAAATTGTTAAAATAGTTGATATTGATTGTGCCAATTGTGCAACTAAATTAGAAAATGCGTTAGCTAAAATTGATGGTGTTGATAGTGTAAATATTAATTATATTGCGGAAAAAATGTTAATTGAAATTAAAGACGAAGATTATGATGCAATTGTTAAACAAATTAATAAAGTAACAAAAAAGGTTGAACCAGATTGTCGAATTATAGGTTTGTAAAATGAGCAAAAATTTAAAAAAACTAATTCAAATAATTATTGCAACCATTCTTACAATAATGGTCTTAATTATCGATAAGTTTACTAATCTTAACGAAATTGTTATTTTATTATTATATATAGGTTGTTACTTATTTATAGCATTTAAAGTTTTATTAAAGGCAATTAAAAATATTATTCATGGACAAATTTTTGATGAAAATTTCTTAATGACGATTGCCTCGATTGGAGCTTTAATTTTAGGAGAATATTTAGAAGGAATAGCCGTAATCTTAATATGGCAAGTTGGCGATTTATTTGAATCATATGCGGTTAAAAAATCACGTAACGATATTACTAATTTAATGAACATCAAACCTAATACCGCTACCAAAATAGAAAATAATCAAGAAATTATTTTAGATCCAATGTTAATTGAAATTGGTGATATCTTGATTGTTAAAGTAGGTGAAAAAGTTCCGCTTGATGGGGTTATTACTAGTGGTAATACTCAACTTGATACATCATCTTTAACCGGTGAATCATTGCCAGTAGAAAAAGGCATAGGCGATGAAATCTTATCAGGGTCGATTAATATTGGTAAAGTTATATATATGAAAGTAACTAAAGCCTATGCTGATTCGACCGTGGCTAAGATTTTAGATTTAGTAGAAAATGCTACTAATCGTAAAACGAAAACCGAAAAATTCATTACTAAATTTGCAAAATATTATACCCCAATTGTTGTTACATTAGCGCTTTTATTAGCGATAATTCCTTCGCTTATTACTAAGGAATGGTCAGTATGGATTAATCGAGCTTTATCGTTTCTAGTTGTTAGTTGCCCTTGTGCTTTAGTTATAAGTGTGCCTCTTAGTTTCTTTTCTGGTATTGGTGCATCATCCAAAAAAGGTATTTTAATTAAAGGTAGTAATTACTTAGAGTTAATTAATAAAGCCAATATTTTTGTTTTTGATAAAACCGGAACTCTAACAAAAGGTAATTTTGTTGTTCAAGAAATTCATCATGAAGTAGAACTTAATCAATTCCTTGAAGCAGCTCTTTCAGCTGAAATTGAAAGTAACCATCCGCTTGCCAAAAGCATAATTAAATATATTAGCAATTATCAAGCGATTAAACCGCTAAAATATGAAATTGAAGAAGTTGCGGGATATGGTATTATCGCTAGAAAAAACGATGAAATTATTTTAGCTGGTAATGATAAACTTTTAGATAAATATCAAATTTCCTATGAAAAATGTTCACAAATAGGAACAACGATTTATATTGCTAAAAACAATCAATATTATGGTTATTTTCTTATCAAAGATGAAATTAAAGAAGAAGCTAAAAGGGTAATCAGCGAGTTAAATAAAATGGATCACTCTCAAACAGTTATGTTAACTGGCGATAAAGAAGAAGTCGCACGCGATGTAAGTCAAACCCTTAATTTATCTTCATATCAAGCTAATTTGTTACCAGATGGTAAAGTTCAAGCTTTAGAAAAGATGATTAAAGCCAAAAAGGCGCAAGATGTTATCGCTTATTTAGGTGATGGTATTAACGATGCTCCCGTTTTAATGATGGCAGATATTGGTATAGCTATGGGTGGCATTGGTAGTGATAGCGCTATTGAAGCAAGTGATATTGTTTTAATGCATGATAAACTTGAAAATTTATTAGACTTAAGAAAGATTGCTAAAAAGACAATGCTAATTGTTAAAGAAAATATTATTTTTGCTATAAGTATTAAAATAATTGTTTTAATTTTAAGTGCTTTAGGAATTAGTAATATTTGGCTTGCTATTTTTGCGGATGTGGGCGTTTGTATTATTGCGATTCTTAATGCTATGCGCGCAATGAAAATTAAATAATAAAAAATAAAGGGTTCGCTTTATTGGCTCTCCAAAGTTTTTTGGGGATTTTGGGGAGTAAATTAATATCTCAAAAATTGTAAAAAAGTTTTTTGGGGACAATTAAATAAAAAGTGAAATTCTAAAATGGAAATAAAAGTCCATAAATAGAATTTCATTTTTTTTGTATTATTTTAAACCTCTGATATAATAAAGTTGCTAAAAATAAAAAAATTTAAGGAGGTAATAATACATGATTAATTTTAGCATAAATGACATAATATTTCAAGATAAAAATATTAGAGTAACAGATGTATCTGATTATCTTATGATATATTCAAAGAAGTTATCTTTTAAATTTTACAAAATATTACTCTATTAAAATCTTTTAT
>CANQDG010000036.1 GCA_947591495.1 uncultured Bacilli bacterium | reverse complement strand
TTTTTTGGTAATTAAATTATACAGGGATTTAAATCTTTTTTCAACTTATAAAGTCTCACATCAATTGTAACATAACATCTATTTTTTGTTATCAAAATAGTTGCATTTGTTAGTAAGTTTTGTTATAATATTAATGCAATTTGATGCAGGTATAGTATAACGGCTATTATACCGCCTTGCCATGGCGAAGATGCCGGTTCGATTCCGGTTACCTGCTCCATAAAAAATCAATAGTCATCTTTATTAGATGGCTAATTTTTATTTTTAAGCCTAATAAAATTAATTATTTGTTATAGCAATATATATATAAGCATTTTAATTTTTATTGCAATGATTCATAAAAATTAAAATAATTGTGTTAAACTATGATTAGAAGGAGGCTGTTATGAAAAAAATTATAATAATATTAGTATTTACTGTGTCATTATGCGTTTTGGCCAGTTGTCAACAAAATGACAAATTTATAAACCCAGGTGACTATCTTGGTGGAGGTGGCACTGGTGAAACTGCCGAAAGTGCAGATGATGTTACTGATGACGTGAAGAAAGATTTTTTAGATAAAGACTTTTCTGAATTATCGCAAAATACCTCTACAAGTGGGGCAACACTTGTTCCGGCATCAGATGATGTATATACGATTTCAAGTGATGGAACATATATTTTCAAAGGCACATATGGAGGAATTTTACTAGGTGCAAACAGTTTGAATTTACATCTCATTTTCGATGGTGCAACAGTAGAATCAAAAACCGGTATAGCTTTAAACGGATCTGATTATAAAAAATTAGAAGTTGTTATTACGCTTATAGGCGAAAATTCCATCAAATCTACAGTAGAAGGTGAAAACGCCATTCACATTAAAGGAGCACTATCTTTTAATGGCGAAGGATCATTATCGGTTACAAGCGGTGGCAAGAATGCTATCAAAGTTTCCAAAGAACTTACAATCGTTGATTGTTCACTTTCTCTCATAGCAGCTAATCATGCAATTTCTGCCCTTTCAGTTTTGGCTTCTAACTGTAAAATCAATGTTTTATCTGCGGGTAAGGATGGCATCAATGCGGAGTGTGATGATGAAACAACCGCATTTACGACTGAAGAAGGTTATGTCTATTTACAAAACGTTGATTATGCTTGCCAAACCGAAGGTGATGGTATTCAAGCTGATACAGTTGTTTATATTAGTGGTGGCACTTACAACATTAAAACTACAGGTAGTTTTGTTCCTAAAACGCAAATGTCCCAATACGATATCGAAGCTGATGATTTTAAATATATAAAGTTGGGTAGTACCTATCAAAGAATTGCCAGTGATGAAACTAATCGTTATCCTGCAAGCCAGCTTTACGGACTTGTGCAAGGCTGTAAAGGAATTAAAGTTGGAGAAATTGAATATCCGGTTACAAAAGATTCTGACCAAGAGATTACCGTAACAGAAGGTGACTACGCCATTATCATCGATGGTGGCACGTTTACAATTGATAGTACGGATGATGCGATTCACGCAAATAGTGGTAATCTTTCTGTAAGTGGTGGTAAGTTTACAATTTCTACTTATGATGATGCTTTGACAAGCGATGTTTTAACCAAAATCACCGGTGGTGAAATTACGGTTCTTAAAAGTTATGAAGGTATCGAAGGTGGCTATGTAGAAATTACAGGTGGTAAAATAAATATTATCGCAAGTGATGACGGAATCAATGCCGCAAGCGACGATGCACGCATTAGTGAACATATCATCATCAGTGGTGGTGAAATTTACGTTAATGCAGAAGGCGATGGTGTGGATTCTAATGGTTCAATTAATATGACAGGTGGAACACTTATTGTGTTTGGTCCAACTTCAGGTGTTAATGCATCACTTGATGCCGATCGCGGAATCCTCATTGATGGGGGATATCTTTTCGCTGTAGGTCCCATCGGTATGGTAGAAACTCCTGCTAGCAATTCAAAACAAAACGTCTTATCCTATGCACAAAATCAAACGATAACTGCTAACACCATTTTATCTTTGACCGATGAAAAAGGTACACCAATTTTCTTTGTCACAATCGAAAAAAAATGTCAATCAATTATTGTTTCTTGCCCTGAACTTACGATGGGTAATAGTTTTAAACTTTATGGTGGTGACACACAACTTTGTGCTTTTATGGTATCTTCGGTCATTACTTCGGTAGGTTCCCAAGGTAATATGGGAAATCCTGGCGGTACTCCACCTGGAGGTTTTGGTGGAGGCTTTGGTGGAGGAAGAGGCCCGGGAAGATAGGGCAAACCTGTGTATTAGAAGTTTTTTAAATAGAATAACAAAAAGGGTGGTAAAGTTTACCCCCTCTTTTTTAGTATCTTTAGATGATATTTATTATAGCCAAAAGCAACTTAAATAATTTTGAAAAAATAACAAAATAATATATAATATATTATGGTGATTAAAATGCTTGTTCGAGAAGAATATTTATCAAAAATAAGAGGATTTTATGATTCAAATTTAATTAAAATATTAGTTGGTATTAGAAGATGTGGAAAATCAGTTATATTAAATCAAATTATCGATGAGTTAAAAGCAAAAAGACAAATTGATGATGAACATATAATATTTATTAATTTTGAATTGATTGAATTTGAAGAATTACTAGATTATAAAAAATTAAATATATATATCAAAAGCAAAATAAAAGATAATAAAATTTATTATGTTTTTTTAGATGAAATACAAAATGTGGATAAATTTGAAAATGTTATTAATTCTTTAAAAGCTTCTATTTCAAATATTAGTATTTTTATAGCAGGGTCAAATAGTAAATTGTTAGCTAGTGAATTATCATCAGTTTTATCAGGACGTTATGTATTATTTAATATTAATCCACTATCATATAAAGAATATGTAGCTTTAACAGCCAAAAATGGCAAAGATTTAGATACATTTTGGGATTATGCTAAATGGGGAGGTCTTCCTAATAGATGTGAATTTTCTAATGAAAATGATATTAAGAATTATCTTCATAGTGTATATGATTCCATAGTTCTTAAAGATGTAATCAAAAGATTAAATTTAAAAGATTCTGAATTATTCGATGCTATCCTACAATATCTAATTGAAACCATAGGCCGTGAATTTTCAATTGAAAATATTATTAAATATTTAAATAAAAAATTATCATATGAAACGGTATATAAATATGTTGAGGCTTTATGTAAAGCATTAATAGTAAAAAAAGTATATTGTTATGATATCGTAGGTAAAGGTGTTTTGAAGACATTAAATAAATATTATGCTACTGATTTAGGAATTGCCCAAATTAAAAATAATAATCCTGAATTTAAAAGCTATGTAATTTTAGAAAACATAGTTTATAATGAACTGATAAGTAGAGATTATGAAGTATATATTGGAAAAACACCAAAAGGTGAAGTTGACTTTTTAGCCACAAAAAACGGAACAATGAGATATATTCAAGTAACTTACGAAATGAATGGTAATGAAAGCACCATTGAAAGAGAATTTGGTGCCTATAAATTAATTAAAGATAATTATCCTAAATATGTAATTTCACTTGATAAAATAGATTTATCACGTGATGGTATAATTCATTTAAATTTGATTGACTTTTTATTAGGAAAAGAAATTTAATTGCTTAAAACGAAATTAACTAATTTGTTTAATCTGTTATCATTATTTATTAGAATAAAAGATTGATACAAGCATCTTACTAAGACGCTTATGTCAATCTTTTTTATCATGTATACTAAATTATGTAGAAGATAAGAAGCAATTATATTGACAAAAATACGAAATAGAATTATAATGAAATACGAAATGGAATTATTGGAGGATAATATGAATGAAAAAATATTTTTCTATGAATTAGGTAAACTGGTTTATCAAATTGACGGCATATATGATTGCTACGGCCGAAATTTTCATATTAGTTCACCGAATTTACTTTGGATTTTATATTCTTTAAATGATGGTAAAGAACATAGCCAACGACAAATCTGTGATGATTGGGCAATTCCTAGAAGTACAGCGAATACTATTATTAAAGAATTAGAAGAAAAAGGATACATTTGTTTACATCAAATTAAAGGTAAAAGGCGTGAACTAAATATTTTTCTAACGGAATCGGGAAAAGCATATGCTAATAATCTTTTAAAAGATTTATATGTCAAAGAAAAAGAAGTTTATCAAAATATTAAAAATCCCGAAGAAACTTTAGAAAATTTACATGAATTAGTTCTAAAATTGCAAGTGATAGCGAAAGAAAAAAAAGCATAATTTAAAATTAAAATATGAAAGGAAGAAAAGAAAATGAAAAAAATAACCCAAGATGCAGGAAAAAAACAATTAGGTGAGTTTGCACCAGACTTTGCTCATTTTAATGATGATGTTTTATTTGGAGAGGCATGGAATAATCAAGATATCGATTTAAAAACTAGATGTATTATTACCGTTGTTGCCCTAATGTCATCAGGTATAACTGATAGTTCTTTAACATATCACCTTCAAAATGCTAAAGCAAATGGTGTTAGTCAAAAAGAAATAGCCGCTATTATTACTCATTGTGGATTTTATGTTGGTTGGCCAAAAGCTTGGGCGGTTTTCCGCCTTGCTAAAGAGGTTTGGAATGAACAAAGTAGTGGTGAGACTTTAAAAGATATTTACCAAAATAGTATCATTTTTCCTATTGGTAAACCAAATGATGCATTTAAACAATATTTCATAGGTCAAAGTTACCTTGAAGCAGTTTCTAATCAACAAGTTGGAATTTTTAATGTAACTTTTGAACCAAGTTGTCGTAACAATTGGCATATTCATCATGCTAAACATGGTGGTGGTCAAATACTTGTTTGTATCGGTGGCGAAGGCTATTATCAAGAAGCAGGAAAAGATGCCATCAAACTAAAGCCAGGTGATTGTGTTAATATTCCTGCTGGCATCAAACATTGGCATGGAGCAACTAAAGATAGTTGGTTTTCCCATTTAGCTATTGAAGTACCAGGTGAAGAAACATCAAATGAATGGTTAGAACCAGTAAGTGATGAAGAATATAATAAATTAAAATAAAAAGAATTAAAAGGAGAAATTAGATTGATGAAAATTAAAAAATTATGTTTAGGATTGTTATTTTTATTCTTGTTATGTGGCTGCACAGAAAATAATAATAATTTATCTTCTAGCGATAAAACACCAAGTGGTCAACAACCAAATGTTAATGAGGAAAGTGTAATTAAAGTTGTTTATTTTAGCTGCACTAATAATACTAAAACGGTAGCTACAAAGATTGCCAATTATTTGAATTGCCCAATTGATGAAATTGTGCCATTAATTCCATATACTGCTGATGATTTAAATTATAATCAAAATTCATCAAGAGCTAATCTTGAACAAAACGATAATAACGCAAGACCCGAAATTAAAGATTCTATCGACTTAGAAAATGTCAATACAATTTTTTTAGGATATCCTATTTGGTGGGGGAAATTACCTAAAATTATTTATACTTTTTTGGAGACTTATGATTTAACTAATTATAAAATAATTCCATTTTGTACTTCAGGAGGTAGCTCAATTGCAACCAGTGTTAATGAAATTAAAAAATTAGAACCAAATGCTACAATCTTAGAAGGAAAAAGATTTAATGCTAATGCTAGTGATTTAGAAGTTCAATCGTTTGTTGATTCATTAAAACTTTAGGAGGATTAAAATGGATTTTGAAAAAGTTATCAAGGAGCGTTTTTCCGTAAGAAAATTTAAAGATAAAGCAGTTGATCCTGATTTAATAGCCAAGATTTTAGAAGCAGGTAATTTTGCGCCAACGGCGAAAAACAATCAACCTCAAAAAATTTATGTTGTATCATCTAAAGAAGGCTTAACTAAAATAGATAAAGCCTCCCCTTGTAGATATCATGCGCCTCTTTGCTTAATCGTTGCTAGTGATAAAAATATAGCATGGCGTAAAGGAGATTATTCAACCTATGAAATGGATGCATGTATTGTCGCAACACATATGATGCTAGAAGCAACCAACTTACAAATAGATAATATTTGGGTTGAAATGTTTGATAAAACAATATTAAAACAAGAATTTAATATTCCTTCTAACATTGAACCAATTTGCCTTATTCCATTAGGCTATAAAGAAGATGACTGTAAACCATCACCTATGCATATTAAAAGAAAAAATATCAGTGAAATCGTTGAGTATAGGTAATAAAAATGAGTATTATTGTTAATATTTATTATAGTAGTCAAAATGGTAATGCCAAAAAATTTGTTGAAGAAATGATTTCTAGAGGTATTGTTGATCAAATAAGAAAAGAAGATGGAAATGAACAATATGAATATTTTTACCCAATGGATGATTCAGAAACTATTTTGTTAATTGATAGGTGGAAAGATCAAGCAGCATTAGATCAGCATCATCAATCAGAAATGATGAAAGAAATTGCAGCTTTAAGAAAAAAATATCATCTACATATGGAAGTTCATAAATATCAAGAAATCAATTTATGAAAATGATTAAATATAAAAATGTAGTTAAACATTTGATTTTTAAATAAAAGTATATTAATATATAAATAATAGATTACTTTACATTTACTTAGTTTACTTATTAATAGAATATACTTACTTATTTTGATTAAAAAGTAATTTATTATATAGAAAAGTATGCTAATAATAAATCAATTAGTTTAATGAAAGTGAGGTTAAAATAATGAAATTTCAAGAATTAGAAACGATAGAACTTAAAAAAACATTGAATAAAGATTTTGCCAAGGAAGTTGTTGCGTTTCTTAATACAAGAAATGGAATTATATATATTGGTGTTACCGATGATGGTAAAGTAGTAGGTGTTTCTAATGCTGATAAAACAATGAGAGAAATACGTGATATTATCCGTGATCAAATTCTACCTTCAACTGAAGGCTTATGCGAAATAGGATCAAAGTTAGAAGAGGATAAAACCATTGTTTTTGTAAAAATAACTAAAGGCTCTAAGCTTTATTATATAAAAAAAGAAGGAAGAAGTGCTACTGGTTGCTTTTATCGTGATGGTACTTCATCTGTTCCAATGAGCGAAAATGAGATTGAAAAAAGATATATCAATTCCATTAATTATCAAAGAACTAAGTTGAAAGATATAGCTAGTGTCCGCACAGATTTAACTTTTGAAATTTTAAAAATAAAACTTGTTTCTAGTGGTATTCATATTAACGAAAAACAATTTTTGAATAATTTTAATTTAGTTAACGAAGATGGCAAGTATAATCTTTTAGCTGATTTATTATCGGATGAAAATAGAGTTTCACTAGCAGTCTGTGTTTTTAAAGGTAAAGATAAAATTGATTATTTAATGCGAAATGAATATGGTAATCAATCACTTATTCAAGCATATAAAGATGTCATAAATTATTGTGAGGCACAAAATGTAACATATGTTGATGTAAGTTCAAGACCTCGTAAAGAAAAAAAATTATTTAATAATAAAGCTTTTGAAGAAGCATGGATAAATGCTTGTGTTCATAATAAATGGGAAACAGGGATATCTCCTCAAATTTATTGGTATGAAGATCGTATGGAAATAGTTTCTGAAGGTGGATTGCCATATGGCCTTAGCGAAGAAGAATTCTTAAATGGTGTTTCTAAACCTGTTAATCCCGATTTAATGGATATTTTTAAATCTTGTCATATTGTGGAAAGATCAGGGCACGGGGTACCAGAAGTTGTAAAAATTTATGGCAAGAAAGCCTACAAATTTTCTTCCGATACTATAACTGTTATTATTCCTTTTGATAAGGAAGGTTTTAATAATAAAAAAGAAGAAAATGTCGGTAAAAATGTCGGTAAAAATGTCGGTAAAAATATTGATGAATCCTCTTTAGAAACGTTAATTATTGAATTAATAAAAGAAAATCCACTTATTTCCCAAGTTGATATTGCTTATAGATTAAATAAATCAAGTAAAACAATTGAACGTTTTTTTAAAAAATGCAAAACTATAAGAAGAATAGGACCTAAAAATGGTGGGCACTGGGAAATCGTAAAATAATAAAGATAAATTTATCAAACATAGTAAAATGAGAAAGTCTAGTACTATTTGTTATAATAGTAATTGATTTTCTCATTTTTTATTTCAACTTAAATTTAATCTTTCAATCTCAATGCTTTAACATTTTTAACGCATAATGATAATATCACTATAACTTTATGAAGATCTATTAATAATGAAAATCGTCAATAAGGTAATAATATCTTTTCATAAATGATCATATAATGGTATATATCTTAGTTAATAAATGGAGGATTAAATGTTTGAATTTATAAAATATTTAATTATTGGCTTTATTCAAGGAATTGCGGAAGTATTACCAATTTCTTCTAGTGGTCATTTAGAAGTCCTTGGTCATATGTTAGGATTGAGCGATCATGATTTAGCGTTAGAAGTTTTTTTACATTTGGCATCTTTAATAGCTGTTATTGCTTTTTTATATAAACGCTTAATTAAATTAGTTCATGATACATGGTGTTATCTTTTTAAAAAACAAAAAGAATATTTGGAGGCTGCTAAATATTTTTTATATATAATTATTGCTACTATTCCCGTTGTTTTATTTACAATTGTTATGAAATTAATTGGTTACCAAACTAGCCCTATTTATCTAATTGGTATATCTTTTATAATCAATGCTTTAATGCTTGGTTTATTATCTAAAATCAAAGGACACAAAAAGCAAAGTGAAATGACTTTTAAAGATGCTACTATTATTGGTCTTTTTCAGTGTATTGGGATTTTTCCAGGAATTTCTAGAAGTGGTAGTTGCTTAAATGGAGCGTCTTATCGTAAAATTGATAAAGAAGATGCCGCAAATTTTGCTTTTATGCTCTTTGTTCCAGCTGCTATAGGTGCTTTTGTTTTAGAGTTTAAAGATATTAGTTTAATTTTTACGCTTGATCAAAAAACAATTGCATGCTATTTAGGAGCTTTCGTTGTTGCAACAATTACAACATATTTAGCTTTTAAATTTTTGTTACAAATTATTAAAAAAGGTAAATTAGCTTATTTTTCAATTTATTGTATAATTATCGGAATTATTACGATTATTTATAGTGTAGTTAACGGGTGGATTTAAATGGATACTTTAGTACAAGCAATTATTTTAGCAGCTGGTAAAGGAACAAGAATGAAGACCGATTTACCCAAATGTGCAATTCCTTTTTTTGGTAAACCTATGATTAGATATATAGTTGATGCATGTCATCAAGCTAAAATTAATGATATTTGTGTAGTTGTTGGTGATAAACAAGAAGTCATAAAAGATCTTTTAAAAGATGAAGTTAGTTATGCTTTTCAAGCAAGGCCACTAGGCACAGCAAGTGCGGTTATGGCGGCCAAAGACTTTTTTCAAAATAAAAAAGGTATCACAATTATTTTACCGGGTGATATGCCTTTAATTAAGCCAAATATTATTTTAGATTTAATCAAAAAACATCAAGAAGCTAAAAATGATTTAACCATCCTTTCAACAATTTTAGACAATCCTACAAGTTTTGGTCGAGTTATTAGAAATCAACAACATGTTTTAAAAATTGTTGAAGAAAAAGATGCAAGTTTGACTGAAAAGCAAATTAAAGAAATCAACACTAGTTTATATTGTATCAAAACAAATCTTTTAGAAGATGCATTAACTAAAATTACAAATCATAATCAAAGTCAAGAATTTTATTTAACTGATATAGTTGAGATATTAGCTAAAGAAAAAAATGTAGATACATATTTAGTAGATTATGATTTTCATTTAATTGGCATTAATGATTTAGATACACTTGCAAATCTTGAAAAAAAATATCAAGCAGTGATTAATAAAAAGCTAATGCTTGAAGGTGTTCATTTAATTATGCCAGATAGCATTTTAATTGATGAAGATGTAAAAATTGGCCATAATGTAACAATTGATGCTTATTCAATTATTCGAGGAAATACTACTATTCCTGATAATATATATATACCTCCATATTCACTAATCGTTGATAATAAAAGAAAAAATTAAAAAATGTCAATATCTTTGCATTTTTACAAAATTATTTAATATTATAAGCATAATTATTTTGTTGTTTAGGACGATAAAA
>CANQDG010000035.1 GCA_947591495.1 uncultured Bacilli bacterium | reverse complement strand
AAGTCCCCAAAAAACTTTTTAAAAGCTATTTTTAAAATTGTTTACTCCCCAAAATCCCCAAAAAACTTTGGAGAGCCAAAATTTCTTGGGATTTTCACGAACTTTTTACAGACCTAACAAATTATATTATTTTAATATAATACATAAATAAAAATATCTAAAATATTAATTTTTCTATTTCATATTTAATAAAATCATCTTGATTGTTCAAGACTGACTTAAATTGTTTAGAAACTTTTATCATACCATTTTCAAATTCAATTTCTGTACCAAGATGATTTATTTCTATAAAATTCATAATCACAGGAGATAATCCCATTTTAATTAATTGTAATTTATTAACATCATTTGTTCCATATAGAAATTTATTGTAATCAGATTCGCTAATTAAGTCTAAATCTAATAATGTTTTTACTAATTTGACAAGTTTAAATCCTATAAAATCATCCTCTATTTTTGATTTAATTACAGCTAAATTAACTTTTTCCTTTGCACTTTTGTTTTTAACATTAATATAAACATTTCTTTTTTGATTTAATTCTTCAGATATTTCACCAAAAGATTCTCCTATATAAAATTTTCCATTTTTAGATTCTTCAAAATAACGTTTAAAATAAGTAACCTTAGATTTTAAGTCTTTATGATAAAGATTTTTTATATAATTCTTATAAAATCTAATCGCCTTTTCATTACATAATCTTGCTAATTCGTAGTCGGAAATATTACTGTATTCAGCGAAAAATATTTTTAATATTTTATCAATTAAATCAATATCTTTAAGTTTTTTGTATGACTCTAAATTATTTGAAATATAGTTTGAAATCAAATCAATATCTTTATACATAGAAGTAATTCCATTTTTGACTAATATTGTTCTAATATCCTTATTAAGATAATCATTGATATATTTATTTTCTTGAATTGCAATCTTTTTTCCTTTTTCGTCTAATTCACTTTTAATAAGCAATGGATTTTGAATATTATCATTTTCATCAGATCTTAACAAAGAAATTTTACTTTTGAAATTGCTTTTCTTTGTTTCATCAATAAAATGTATATCACACATCAGTTTAGATAAATCATTTTTTGAAAAAACATCACTTAACCTATTCACTCTACCACATAAATTAATTAAATTATTTTGTTTCATTCCATATACATCAAAAACAAACATTGTATCTAATGATAAGTTCATTCCTTCTAAAATTGACGAATTTGAAATTAAAAATCTTAATTCTTCTCTTTTAACAAATTTATCAAGTAGATAATCTTTAATAGAATCTGGCATTTTTCCATGAATATAAACTATACCATATTTTAATAACTCTACCAATTTATAATTATCATCAACATATTTTGCTATCATCTTAGAAATTTCATCAATATCAGAAATATTTGACAAATTTAAAAATCGATATTTTTCACAAAGATAATTATATAATTTTTGAGAAAATAGTTCTATATCTTTAGGTTTATTAAAATATAATAAATTTTTTTTACCCATATTTTGATAAATATAATCTAAACAACTGCTATATGATTTATTTGTATAATAATATTCGTTAACAAATCTATTATAAATTTGCAGTTGTAAGTTATTATCTAAATATCTAACATTAGGCTCTTTGATGTTAAAATCAATTTTATGCATATCAACTACTTCATTTTCGTTAAATATCAAGTCATTTGCATCCTTTATTAACGGAGATAAATAAACTACTCTCTGTTTATCATTTTTCTTCTTATTCAATTTTATAAGTCTTGCAAGTAAAACATTTCTTTCATCCTTTTCAAATAAATTATGTGCCTCATCTATATATAAAACTTCAAAAGAAAAATCAGTATCTTGTATTAATCTAATAGCCCTTTCCTGGGTAAAAACACAGATTATTCTATTTTCATTCAAATAATCCGTATCATGAAGTAATACTTTGTAATTTAATTCTTTTGCAATTGACTTTATATTTTTAAATGTTTGCCAAATAAGCGCTTTTTTAGGAACAATTATTCCTATTTTATTACACATACAATTTTTTATATCTTCTATTATTGCAGTACTTTTTCCATATGATGTTGGTGCAATATATGCTCTATTTTGTGCATTTGATTCAATCAAAGATTTTCTTGTTTCAAATTGCCTTTTCAACTCATAAATATCATTTTTTTTATAATTATTAATCATATTTTCAAATATTACATCATTAATATTTTTATCATAATTATTGAAAATACTTTTTACAATAGGATATAAACCATTATTAAGTGCAAACATTAGTAAAGGAGTATAATCATTTGTTTTAATAGAGTAATTTAGTACCAAATAATATGAAAATTCCATAAATCCACTATGTTTTTTACGTTTATACTCATCATAAAATAAAATGCTCAAGGAAAGAACATACGAATATTCTTTAATACTTAACTGTTCGTTTTTAGTTATTTTCTCTATTATTTGACTAAAAAATTCATCTTTATTTAATTTTGTAAATATTACTTTTGTTTGTGCATCCATATTTTTATTTTTCCTTTAAATACGCAATGAATTCATCGTAAATATCATTATTTATACATAATATATTCATATCTTTAATTTTTCTGTTTTCAATTATGGATTTAATTTCATTTGTAATATCTTCTATTTTTTGATTATTATTTATGAATAATGTTGATGTAGGAATTAAATTGAACTCTGACGAATTATGTGGTTTTTTAGCAATATAATCTCTTGATAAACTAGCAACTTTCTCTATTATTGATTTATCATTATTTGAAGATTGCTTTACCAAAATATGATTAACTGCATTATACCATGGATTATT
The DNA here is from genome assembly GCA_947591495.1 of uncultured Bacilli bacterium. GTDB lineage: Bacteria > Bacillota_I > Bacilli_A > ML615J-28 > CAG-313 > CAG-313. The sequence goes on along the minus strand of CANQDG010000035.1, from coordinate 7,434 downwards.
ACCTGTGGTTGTACCAACTTTATTATCAATATCGTCTAATGCCTCTTTTATTTTATCTTTATGTTTTGCATTTGTTATAGCACACTTACTTTCTGCTATCCAAAAATCATTAGACTTTTCATAAAATCCATCAAATCCCTTTTTCATAGATTTTTCTTCTAAATTACAAAAAACAAATTTTTGATTGTATCCCAAATCACGAAGTAATAAGTGCATAAAAAATTCTGCACACATACCATATTTTTGTAAATCAGTTTTTGATGATATAGTATTATAAATTAATTTTTTCACATCTTCTAATGAGTAGTTCAAATCTGGAGATACACATATATCCACAATTCCATGCTCGATAAGAGTTCTTACACTAGATAAATCTTTCATCACACAATGAATTACTGGTATATCTATATCTTTATTAAATACATTTGTTATTTTTATCATTTTTATTGTATATTCCATATTTAAGCCTCACTTTTCCAACTATAGGAATTCACTATTATTCGTGTATAATTAAAACTGAAATATTAAATGATTAGTTTAAATTATACACAACTTTTTATTTATGATATACTTTTATTGAAGTTATATCAGATTCATTTAATATTTTATTACTTCTAGATAAACGTAATCTAGTTGTAATCGGTTGTGGATATGTATATTGTAATTCGGATCCTATTTTTAAATAAGTAAACATGTGATATAATCCATGCACATTTTTTGTTTTTATTGACATGCTTATATTTTTTTATAATTTTTTTTATTATAACATTTTTTTGACAAATTGTCTAATCTTTCGTCATAATAATCTCATAATTATTGCAAAATTTTCATAAAATTTCACTTAATTTTAATGGCCATAGTTTACTAGTTCAAATAGACTTTCGCCATCTATCGTCACCTATCGTCACTACCATGATTTAAGACATCAAAAAAGGGGCTCTCAAAAGTTTTTTGGGGACAACTAAATAAAAAGTGAAATTCTAAAAATGGAAATAAGAATCCATAAATAGAATTTCATTTTTTTGATTGCCATATGAATTTATATATAGTTATAATAACTGTTTGCTTAAACAAACTAAAAAATCATAAATAAGAATAGAAGGTTTGAAAGGCCATTACTGGCTAATAAACCTTCCTTTCTATTAATTCCCAGAAAAACTTTTTGAAAGATATTTTTAAAATTGCTTACTCCCCAAAATCCCCAAAAAACTTTGGAGAGCCTGTAAATTATGAACTTTAGTTCATATTGTGCACTTTCTAAGACCTATTTTTCTTTAAAAACATATAGACGTTGGGAGTCGAACTCAATAAAAAACAGACTGACACCATAGCATACTTGTATGCGTTTGTATCAATCTGTTTGGTTATACTATTGGTGCAATCGATGAGACTCGAACTCACACATCCTTCTGGATACTACCCCCTCAAAGTAGCGCGTCTACCTATTCCGCCACGATTGCATAAAATCCAAATAATTGGATTTTAATCTATTTCGGTTACATTATCTGGATAATAAACATTAATTTCTTCATGAATATCATCTGTAATTTTTTCAATTGGTAATTTAAGGTAAGTTACTTCTGCTTCCGCAAGCAAGTTTTTATCCATATCATAGACTGCCGCATATGCCACAAAAGTTCTTCTAGTATTTTTGATAATTTTACCAACGGCTTTAAGTTTGGCATCATATGGAACAAGTTTGCGAAATTTAACATTAATATCAATGGTTACAGCCCAGGTAGTAGGTTCACTAATCCAAATGACTCTGCCGGCTATTTCATCAAGCATAGCCGTAATAAGACCACCATGAGTTCTACCCGGATAGCTTTGATGGATTGGTTTGTATTCAAAAAGGCTTACTAAACTTCCATCTTCCATTTCATAAAAAGGAGCCTTTAAACCAAAAGGATTATCCATTCCACAAATATAACACATTTTACTATTTGTTTGTTTTTTTAATACTTTCATTTCTTTTTCTCCATGTATTATTTGTAAATTTTTTTCGTATGATAATATGCAGGGGGTGGCTTTTTTTGAATGATCAATTGGATGAATTTAAAGAGGCAGTCAAGTCATTTTCAGACTGGCTTGATTCAATTCCCCCTTATGAGTATAGTTTATATGCAACTATTCTTGCCTATATTATAGCACCAATTCTTTCAACAAATGCGCAAAATGCTTTTGGAAATTGGCTTGAACAAGTTGGGCAAATTATTTTAACTATTTCAGCGCAAGCTAGTGCTACTCCAACATCGGATGATTATCAAAAACTCTTAAATGATGTCGAAAACTTAAAAAAAGAAATTGAAAATCTTAAAAAGCAAAATAAAACTTAGACATTTCGCCAATATGGTAAGGAGGCTTCTTGATCAAAGTTTTCTTTAAAATATTGTAAATCATCTTGAGGAAAAACGGTTAAATCTTTGATTAGTTCTTCTAATTTAGGGCTTTTTACTTTTAGTTTTTTGGTAACTTGATGTAAGATTACAATTCGTGATATTTCAAAGCGATAAAAGGGATAATTACTTTCAAGAATCGTTCTTGCTAGTTTTCCATCAAAACGCTCATCGCCTATTAAGAAAAAGTAAGCATAAAGATAAGCGATATGTGAGGTAGTATATCTTTTATTTTTACTAACAATTTCTAAGATAACTTGTTTGGCTTCTTCTTCATCTTTTAGGGTGCCAATGCCAAGTAGTTTAGCATAAGCATAATAACCATAAGCACAATCACAATAGATATCGGTTTCATCTTTAATTAAATTGTATGCTTTAAGGTAATACTGAAAAGCATCTTTTTTTAAATTTAAAAGGTCTAAGCATCTTCCAAATAAGCTAAGAAGACAAGAATCAATTTCCGTATCACGGAAATCAATTAAGCATTGTTCTAAAATTTTTTTGGCTTTAGGTAAGTTTTGTTTATAGCCATCTTCTTGATAAATATAACGAATCGCAACCTTTCTTCTTGACCAAAGGTAATGGCCCTTTAGGGAGGCTTTTTCTTGTTTTTTGATAAGTTTATTAATCTTTTTAGAAGGATAAATATAATTACATATAATATCAAGATATTCATCATAAGCTATATAATTTAACTCACAAGCTTTTTTATAATAATTGATAATATCTTCATAAGGCCTATCAATTCTAAGGGCAGTTTCAGCTAAATAAAAGTAAAGTGCACCATTTTCATTTTCTTTTAACATCACCGTTAAATAATCGAAAGTATCTTGGTCTTGGTCAAGAAGATGGTTGAATTTTACGATATCAGCCATTATCCCATTATGATGATATAATTGATATGCTTCTTTAAAGCAACTTACACTTTCTTGCATTTTAGTATTATCAAGGTCTAATAATAAAGCGCCTTCCATGTATTTTAATTTCCAAGAAGTATGACTAGCAAGGTATGGTTTAATGATATCTAAGGCTTCTTGATATTTTCCCATTTCATCATAGATTTTAACCTTTTCCATAATGATGTCTTCTTCACTTGCATCAGGTGGTAAAGTATCGATTACTTTTAAGGCTTCATCATATGCTTTTTTAATTGTATATGCTTCAATTAAAAGAGATTTAATAAAATAGTCACCTTCTTCATATTGAATGGCAATTTGACTATTATTAATAACATCATCAAGTAAACTAGGATCCTCGGTTTGATAATATTTTTTAATTGCAAGGCGGGCTTTTAAATAATAAATAGTGCCACTATAACCATATTCTTTAATAATAAGATCAATTGTGTTAAGCGCCTCATCAAACATCACAAGAGAGATTAAAATATCGGTTTTGCAAATCAAATAATCAAGTTCTTCGGATGTTTCTTCTTGTTTTAGGCAAACATCAATCATTTTAAGGGCTTCTTCTAAGTCACTTTTACTACCACGTCTGGCTAAAGCTCTTGCAAGCGTGAAATGAATTTCATTAACAAAAGGAGTTCCTTTTTTGATTGCTAATCGGCCATAGGTAATCGTTTCATCAACCATTTCTAATTCATCATATACTAAAGTCAAAAAAGAATATGATACTTGAGCATATTTGGTTTTATGTTCGATTAATTCTTTTAAATCATTAATCGTATTATCAAAGTGACAGCGAAGATGGGAAATATCAAGCATTGCTCTACTATATCTTGCTTCATCAACCATTACCTTTTCTTCAATAAGATCAGAAAAGGCATCATATGCTTCTGGTAATTTTTCTTCTTCAACTAATTTAAATGCATCAATAATATTAGCCATATTTTCACCTAATATTTTTTTAATTCCCTTTCTTGATCTTTTTTCTTCAGATCTTCTCTTTTATCATAAAGTTTTTTACCTTTCGCAAGGGCAATTTCAATTTTAGCTAAACCATTTTTTAAATATACTTTAAGCGGAATGATCGTCATTTGGTCTTTAGCAACCTTGGTTGCCAAACGCGTAATTTCTTTTTTATGTAATAAGAGTTTACGCACCTTATCAGGTTGATGGTTAAAAAGATTGCCCATTTCGTATTTAGCAATGTTTAAGCCATTAATAAACATTTCACCATGTCTAACATAACAAAAACTATCTTGTAAATTAACTTTACTAAAACGCACTGCTTTAATTTCGGTTCCCGTTAAAACAAGTCCAGCCTCAATCGTTTCTATAATTACATAGTCATGAAAGGCTTTTTTGTTTTGGGCAACTATTTTTTCTTGATTATTAGGCTTCATAAATTACCTACTTTCTTAAGAGTTTAAATTCAACGATTCGTTTTTCCATATCCGCATTTATTAATTTAACTTTAACCAAATCACCAATTTGGTATACTTTATGATAAGTGCGGCCATATACTCTTCCTAAAAAATCATCAACTTCATAATAATCATCTTTCATCTGATTATATTTTACTAAACCTTCGATTGTATTGTCAAGTGTTATATACATACCAAATTGCGTAACAGATGAAATGATTCCTTCAAAAATTTGCCCCATAAAATTACTAATGTATTCAATCTTTTTAAAATCATTGGCATCACGCTCTAGGATTTCCGCTTTTTTTTCGGTGCTACTAGCAATGTTAGCTGCTATATCTACTTTGGTAGTAAAATAATCAAGCGGGTTATCTACTAAAGCTTCCGCCTTTCCTAGCATAAATTCTTTTATAAGGCGATGGACTAATAAGTCTGGATAGCGACGAATAGGTGAAGTAAAATGGGTATAGCAACTGCTTGCTAGACCAAAATGGCCAATATTTAAGGCTTGATATTTTGCTTTAGCCATACTTCTAACCATTACTTTCGAAATAATGGCTTTTTTAGTTTCGTCTTCTTCATCATTTAGATCAAGTAAGATTTGTTGTAAACTTTTGGGTAATGCTTTAGGATTTTTGTTTTTGATAAGATAGCCAAATTGATTTAAAAGTAACATTAAATGGTTCATTTTCTCATTAGGAATTTCTTCATGAACACGATAAATAAATGGCACATCAAGCCATGTCATCGCCTTTGCGACTGTTTCATTTGCGATTAGCATAAATTCTTCAATCAATTTTTCCCCTGTCTTGGCGATTTTTAATTTAATATCTGTTACTTTACCATTTTCATCAAGGATTAATTTGGGTTCAACTGATTCAAAATTAAAAGCTCCCCGAATTGTTCGCATTTGGTTTAAAATTTTAGCAAGTTCAGCCATTTCTTCTAACATTGGATAAATATCACTATATTTTGTAATTAAATCAATTTGATGTTCTTCTAAGATTTGATTAACTTCTTGATAAGTCATTCGATGTTTGTTATTAATAATTGCTTCAAAAATATCATATTCAAGGACTTTACCTTGTTGATTAATGGTCATCTCACAAGCCATTACTAATCGATCACATTTTTCATTTAAGGAACAAATACCATTTGATAATTTTTTAGGAAGCATCGGAATAACCCGATCAGGTAAATAAATACTTGTGCCTCTAATCATTGCTTCATTATCAAGAGCTGAAAATTCTTTCACATAACTACTTACATCGGCAATGTAAACACCTAAGAAAAAATCACCACTATCTAAGCGTTTAACACAAATTGCATCATCCAAGTCTTTAGCATCATCGCCATCAATGCTTATAATATTATAAGCCCTGCGGTCTTTTAGGGCTTGATTATTTTGAAAAGCTTGACTACTATCAAGTGTGTCGGGAATTTTTTCGAGATCTTTTAGGGTTGCATCATCAAAATCAACCTTAACTCCACTTGATAAAACAAGACTAGTAATATCTAAGCCAGGAATATTTTTATTACCATATATGGTGGTTACAATTCCATCTGCGGTATTATTTTTATAATAAGTTGTGATTTTTACTTTTACTAAATCATTTAAAGAAGCATTATTTAAACAAGCTTGGGTAAGATAAACTTTTAAGTGTAATTTTTTATCAAGGGGACTAGCAAAATATTTACTATTTTCTTTTTTGACAATTCCGATGATATCTTGAGTATTACGTTTAATAATGCGAACAACTTCCCCTTCAAGCCGTCCTTTTTTATCAAGATGAAATTTAACCATTACTTCATCATATGTAATAGCCCCTTTTAAATGATCTTTGGGAATAAAAATACCCCCAAAATCAGTATCTAAAAAAGCATATCCAGCATCTTTTACTTCAATAATGCCACAAGCCATTTTAAAATAGGAAAGTAGCGCAAAAGCTCCTTTAGCATTATAAATTATTAAATGTTCATCAACAAGACGATTTAAAGTTTTTGCAAGCATTGTAAAATCAGCAGCATCTTGTAAATTTAACGCTTGATAAAGTTCATCAATTGTTAAAGGTTTATAATCTGCTTGTTCCATGATTGCTAAAATCTGTTCTTTCATCTTTTACTTCCTTTCTGGTTATAAACCACTAATCAAAAAATAAAAAGTCGAGAAAGGCTCTCGACTTATCTATTAGATTTGGTTTACATTGCTAAATTTAATAATCGTTATTAGCCAATAAGTGAGTAGCATCTATTTAATTTAAAATGCAAACAAATAAGCGCTCTAACTAATCGTCAAACCGCTTATTTATATCTTATCTATTGAAATTGACTTTTAACAACTTTTCTTTTTATAGTTTTGGTAAAATAACAACAAGCACTGCTACAACAAAGAAAACAATTGATAGCACTGTTGTAATTTGATTAATAACTTTTTCAGCTCCTCTTTGTTTTTGATTAGCAAGTTCTGATTTAGTTCCTGAGAATGCACTTGATGCATCATCTTTAGAATTTTGTAAAACAATAATCAAAATTAGAGCAAGTGAAAGAATAAGTAAGATAAAGTCATACCAATGCATTGCACCCATAGATCTTAAGCCTCCTATTTGAGATTTTATTAATATCTAATTCACTTTAACTAATTCGTGTATAATTAAAACTGAAATATTAAATGATTAGTTTAAATTATACACAATTTTTTATTTGTGATATACTTTT
>CANQDG010000034.1 GCA_947591495.1 uncultured Bacilli bacterium | reverse complement strand
ATTGTTATCATCCACCTTCATACCACGATCAGGTGTATAAATAGCCAGAGCTAGCATTTCCGTATAATTATCTTTACCAATTGATAAATAGCCATAGCCATACATAGAAGTTTTATAGAAAATATTGATGAAAACCTCTTCACCTATTTCACTTCCATTGGCATAAGTAAAATCATAACCATATGAATCATAGCCATAACCAACACCATCTTTATTAATACCTTCAAAAACAATCCAATAGTCTATAATCGTATCAGTCCATGTACCAATATAACTACCTAATCGACCGAAACGTTTTTCAATACCATTATGTTCTAAAATTAAAAGGCCATCATCATTAAAATAAGCTTTATATTCAGCAAAAGTTAAAACATTATTAGCATCAATTTGATATTGATATGATTGTCCTTTATAAGTAACTTCACCTTTTCCATCAAAAGTAATCGTATCAGGATTTCTAAATTCTGCTTCCCAAGCACCTTGAAATTCATCAAATTTATTGATTGAAAGAATTGTACCATCCGAAGTTTCCATTAAAGTGCCATTATTTTTAATGGTTGCTATCATTTTTTGACCAGCAAGATTAATGGTAACTTCATCAACTTGACATTCATAAGTAAAGTTTGTAACACCATCAATATTGCCAGTGCCATCACTTAAGAATGTATAAACTTTACCATCGGAAGAATACCAAGTTCCCATCGCGTTATTAACTCGATGAGCAATGATTTCAAGACCATCTTTAGAGAATAAATCTTCATTATAAATAATCAAACCATGATCATTAATTTCTGCATAATAATCAAAATCTAAATCGTAGTTTTCAGCAAGCGATGGATATTCAATATAAGCAAAATAAGCTTTTCTAATTAAAATTTTAGCACCATCATAAACATACATATAGTTTGCCACAATACCATCATATGACATGGTCATTTTACCCATCGCATCAAAAGTTAATTTAATTGTTTTACCACCTAATATAACATAATATTCACCAACAACTTCTTGGTAATTTGCAAATCCCACATAAATTGTCATATTTTGGGTAACAAAATAAGATGCGGGAACGCGAATTGTTCTTTCTTCATCAAGGAAAAAGCCATATGAAATTGTGCCATCATCAGCTACAAAATTATTCATACCAGCGCCATCATAAATCCAATAAATAGGTAAATAAAAATCATTAATCGTTACTTGGTCAACCATTTGAGTTAATAAACTACCATCTAAAGCCTCATTTGTAACATTACGACCAAAATCAAAATTTACAACGAATTGCACTTGTTCGCCAGTTTCATAATTAGGAGTTAAATCTTCATTCCAATCATTTTGATTCCAATTTAATAAACTCATAACATCTTGATAATTGGTTAAATCATAAGTTTGATTAGCTTGACTAACTTTTCCTCCTTGATCATAGAAACTTTTAACGATTAAAACTTGGCGATAATCAATTCCTTGCGAACCATCTTTCGCTATGCTACCTACAAGATCACCAATTAAATATTCAGTTGCATTTGGTCTAGCAGATACAACACTAGCACTTGCAAAAGAATAGGTTATCGCGGTTTCGTTTTCAGCTATTCCACAAAGAGCACCCGCAGCCGTATCTCTAGTATCACTTCTTGCGCTTACCGAACCCTTAGTATAGCAATTAGCTATTGAAGTATACATTCTTAGGGTTCCAACTATTCCGCCCGTTGCAAGGGATTTACCACCAATATCACCTTGATAGATGCTATTATAAATAATTCCAGGATATGTTTCATCAGCACCATATATAGCACCAACTAAACCACCAGCACTAGTAACTTCTGTTGTACCGATAAAACTAATTTCAGCATTAACAGTTCCATAACTTAAAGTGCTAGAACCTGTATCGCTATAACTTTGCATATAGCCAACAAGTCCACCAATATAAACTTGGGCAGATGTAGCTAAATTATTTTCAACAATAATTGATCCATTATAATGACAATTAATCACATCTGAAGCAATATTATAAGCTACTAAACCTCCAACAATATTGAAGGCATCATTTTCAACATTAATAACTAAATCATTTTCAATTTTTAAATTGACAATGATTCCCTCAACTAGATAGCCAAATAAACCATACATTCCATTGGTTTGTTCAATTGCGAAATTGCTAATAGTATGATTTTGGCCATCAAAATAACCACTAAAATGGTTGTAATTTAATTGTGAACCAATTACATCTAAAGCATATCCGTTAAAATCAAGATTACTTTCTAATACAAAATAAGCATCATTATATTTAGAATCAGTTAAAGAATTTACCCTATTAATAAATACATTAAATTGGCTCTCATTAGCGATTTGGTAAGGATTTTCTTCTGTACCAAGACCTTTAATTCTTTCATCTTGTTTCGTTAAACCATCAATATCTATATTTATTGAAGTTACGTCTTCAACAATAAAAGTATAATAATCATCATTTTGCTTTGTAATTGTTTTTTCATTTACTAATACTTTTACCTCACCTTCATAAAAAGGTGATACTTTTATTTTAAATTTAACTTCACTACCAACTTCAACAACTCTTGGAATACTACCATCAAACAAAAATTCGATTGCCTCATTTTCATTCCAAATAATTCTAGTTGTCTTTTTAGTTGGATCACCACTTGATTTTTTCTCATAAGTTGCAACCAATGTTATATGACGATTAATTGGTGTATTAAAATTAAATTCTTGACCATCAATTGCCCAATATAAGAAATTATAGTCTTCTTTAACAGGATCATTTTCTGGTTTTGTAACTGTCTTACCTTCTTCCACCCTAACCATAGTTGTTTCATTACCATTATTTTCATCAAATGTTACATAATAATATGTTGGTTCTGGTGGATTTTTTTTCTTTTTACAACCACTACATCCTAAAAAAAATATTCCACATATGACAATTGCCATAAAAAATTTTAATAAATATTTCTTTTTCAAGTTAATGCTCCTTTTCCAATAAAATTAGGGGGTAGATACCCCCTTAAAATTCTTTATCACAATAAGGGGATGACTTACATCAATCAACACTTATTTTTTTATTTTAGGTTAATAATTATTTAATTTTTATTGTTTTGTTACTTCGAATGTTTTAGTATCTTCTGTAAAATCATATAAAACACTAAGTTTACCAGTTGAAGGATCACCAGATAAAGTATAAGTATCATAATTATATTCGAATACTAATTCACCATCCTTAACTTCATATGTTATAGCATTGCCATCATATGTTCCGGTGCCATCACCATTGAAAACAAATGTAACATCTGCACCATCTGGGATTTTACCTTTCCATGTGCCTTTAAAAGCGTCTAATTCTTTAGCAACATATGGGGCATATTCTTTTGATGTCGTATCTCCATAAGTTAGATAACCATCTCCATCAAACTCTTGTACTGTAGTTTCAACTAAAAGTTTACCTTCAGCCGTTTTTGAAATAGTTACTTTATCTTTTAAATTAGGATTATCAGTATGAGGTTGTTCAAAAGTTGCTTTAGAACCATTGTAATTATAAGTAAGCGTATAGTCAGTACCATTAACACTGATTTTGCCTGTAGTGACAACGATTTCACCATTTTCACCATATTTACCATTTAATTCTTCTTTATGATCAGTAACTGTTACGCCTTCAAGGATATAAACTTTATCACCTTGGCTTAAAACATTACCATTTTCTTCGATTGTCCACTCACCATTAGCATAATAAGTATTACAATTAGAAATTGTTATTTTATTTCCTGCTAATTGATAAGTACCTTTATATATTGTATCACCACTATAAGAAGAAGTATATACAACCATAGCTCCACCAAAGCCATCTAGTACAAGACTATATGATTTAGAAGCCTCATAAATGTATTTACCATTATTTACTGAATCTTTTTCCACATCTGTATAGCTATGATCATCAAAATTTAATTTATAACCTTTATCGCCGATTACTGCAACATTAGCAGCATTTATTTCATATTCAACAGGTTCATCATTTAAAGTTCCACTGCCAAAGCCATCAAGAACTAAAGTATTTTCAGCTTGAGTATAAGTTCCTCTTTCACTTCCTGGAACTTCATAAGCTGTACCTGCTCCTATCTTTATTAAAAGCGTTTTTTCATTATAATTTACTTCAACAATTTGACCTTCTGCAAATGTACCTTCATAAGTTGCATAATATGATACATCTTGATCAGATACTACTACCAATAATTCACCATCAACCGTGAAAATATTAATTTGTGGATTTTCACTATTATAATAGTAGCGATAATCGGTTGAATTTTTAACATATATTTTATTATCAACGACTAAATTACCTTTTTCATCAATTACAACACTTAAAGTAGTTAATTCTTCTTCTTCTACATCTGATTCTGTTCTATAATATTGAATTTCAAGTCCATGATCTGTTTCAACAATTAAGCCTTTATATAAAGTACTATAGAAACTTTTAATAACATTTCCACCAATTATTTCAATATTTTGCGATTTACTTTCACTATATACACCTGTATAAATAGTGTCTTCAGCTTGATGTAATTCTAATTCATCTGTCATTAAATCATCATTGTCATAATAAATATGTTCATATTTGATGCCTGTTGCTGTAACTTCAAATGAATGTTTATTAAGATATATCGTATCTGTTTCTCGATATTCTATTTTTCCTGTTGCAACATCAAAGCTAAATTCTTTTTCTCTACTGCTACTACCAAGGAAATTACCTATAGCATTACCATCTGTAATTTCAACCCATAGACCATCATCAGTTACCCAAACACCATCAAAATCAGCTTTTGTTACAAATTTAGCAACGAAATTCATATCTTTTTCTACAGCCATTCCTTCAGATGCAAATACGCCTTCACCTAGCCATCCTGCAAAGAAGGCATCAGCTAATGAAGGACTTTCGATTCCTTCAAGTGATAATGTTTCACCTACTTTTACTAATACTTCTTGATCACCAAAAGTTACAATATAATGAGTTCTATTAAACTTAGCTGTATATTTTACACTTTCACTAACAGGTGCCATTTCATCAAATTCATCTTCACCATTAAACCATCCCACAAATTCATGGGCTTTCTTAGATGGATCTTGTGGAACTTCAGCTGGATCAATAGTTTTGCCTTCTTCAACTTCAACTTCTTTTAAGATACTTCCTTCAACTTCAAATGTTACTGTATATTTATTTATTTGAACAAATCTAGCAACATATTTAACATTAGCTGTTACAGGAGCATTTAAGTCTAATTCATCATCACCATTAAACCAACCAACAAAATGATGATTTGCTTTAGTAGGTTCAGTTGGAAGATCGGTTGCTTTTAATTTTTGACCTTCTTCAACTTCAACTTCCTTAGCAACGCTTCCATCAACTTCAAATGTTACTTTAAAGACGGTTGGTTCAACCTCTTCAAATTTAGCAACATATTTAACGTCTTTTGTTATGGTTGTACTAGAAGAAAATTTTTCTGTTCCATTATACCAACCAACAAATTCATGACCTGCTTTTACAGGGTCAGCGGGAACATCTGCTTGCGCAACTGTTTTTCCTTCTTCAACTTCAACTTCTTTTAAAACACTACCTTCAACTTCAAATGTTACCTTATAGGTCCTTGTTTGGCATCCAACCAAAGCAAAGAATAAGCCTAAGAAAACAAATAAACTAAAGATAGACTTTTTAAACATTTTATTTCCCATCTTAATACCTCTCTATTTTTTACCATTTAAAATTTATAATATATGCAAAATTACATGTATTATTATACTATTATATAATATTTTGAAAAAATAATGTCATATTTAACTAATGAAAGCACTTACATTTGCTTTTTTTGATAAAACTTTTTTGTAAGTTACCAAAAAAAATAGATAAAAATGCTTATTTTATTTAGTTTTTTATTTGACTTTTAATTTTTGCGCAAAAAAAACATCTACTATTTTCAGTAGATGTTTGGCTCTCCAAAGTTTTTTTAATTTAATTATTTTTTTTGTGCAATGCCAATAAAATCAATTTCACAATACCAAAAGGCTTCATCATCAAATTTATTTTCAAGTTCATTTAAATAGAAGCAAATATCATCATAATTCTTTTTGTTCGTCATATTATATGGATCTTTTTCATATAAATTTTGTAAATATTTTTTGCGATAAGAAAATCTTTCTAAAAAAATTTCATATCTTTCATCTAAGTCAAGGCCAGAAAGATCTTTAATATAATTTTTCATAATAACATTTTTATAGCCTGATGATACTAATTGTGAATAAATTTTTCGGCCATTAGCTCGGTCAGAAATTCCATCAGCATTTAAGTGAATATTAAGAATTTTTTCAATCAATCCATCATCATTATATGTCATAATTGAACCATCATCTGAACCTCTAATAATAATATAACCATCTTTAGATAAATATTTACGAATTCGTCTAAGAAGTTTATTTGGATTTTTAAGATGATGAATTACAAGGGAAGCAAAGATAATATCAAATTCTTCAATCTTATATTTGGCCATTAACGCTTCCATCTCTTCTTCAAAGTCAACACTTTCCAAATCAAATCTTTCATAATAAGCATGTTCGAAAGAACTATTTTCTTTGGCATAATTGATTAATTCCATATCACGATCAATACCAAGAACAATTTCATGATTTACTTCTGCAAAGCGATCTTTTGTTACATATCCATAGGCACAACCCATATCTAAAATTCTAAGTTGTTCTTTTTTCTTCAAGTTATTTAATACATAATTAATCGCATTCATGTCAGCTTCATGCGTATTCTTAGCTTGAATCTTTAATCTTTTTAATTCGGCTTTAGTACTCGCAGAATACGATGAGGTATGTTTGCCAGTTGAAAGAGATACATCTTGATTGTTTTCTTCTTGTAAGGCTTGCGCTTTTTTAGTATCTAAAAATTTTTTAATAAAACTTGCAACCTCACTAACAGACGAATCATCAATTTGAAAAGTTTGGTAATTTCTTAGTGATCGTGGAACATCACTACCATAAATATTTTTAAGATAAGGCACTATACAAGCATCGGTTTTTCGACCTGATAAAATATCGTTATGAAAACTTTCTCGTTCATAAGAAACCCATTCGGAATCAAGATATTCTTTTGAGGTTGAGATAACAACTAAAACTTTTGCTTCATCTAGGGCTGTTTCAATTGCATTTTTATAAGCTGCTGCACCATGTTCAATCAATATAATTTTAGAAAAAAAGACTCTAATATCATTATTGGCTAAGGTTTTATACAACTCTTCAGCGATTTCAACATCTTTCGTTTTATTACCAAATTCATCTGTATTCTTAAAGGAAATAAAAACATCATATGCCATATTAATAATCCTCACATATTTTTTCTTTAATAATTTATTTTATTATATTTTATTTTTTGCTAGTTTACAAGCACTTTAATAAATTTTTTACAAATTATGTGTTTATTTTATAGATAAAATAAATTATTAAGATAATGATGATTTTTGATAAAGCTTTGTTTTAAAGGTTTATTTTTTAATTTTAGATATTATTTATAGTAAGTTACACTATAATAAAAAACCGAACAAATTTATTCGGTTATTTTTTATAAATTAAAAATGCAAAAAACATAATTAACTCAACTACAAGAAAAGCAGCTAGAAATGTAAAGATGCATACTAATACAAATCCAATTATACCCCATCATCCATATTCATTTAATTTTGCATATTTTATTAAATTATCAAGTCATAGTGCTAAGGTAATTACCAATCCTATTATTCCTGATACTATATGAAAAACTGGTTTTTTTAAGTGATTTTTTATCATTTGTTATTTCCTTTTACTTTGTTATTCAATTCAAAACACTCTTAAGTGCCACCTATTACTCAAGATTATTGCTTTATTAAATAAAAATATTTATTTCTTAAGATAGTTATATGCCAAGTAATTGAACTCCTAAATAAAGATTAAATATCTAAAATTCTTATCACTTTTTAGTCCATCTAATTTCAAAATATGTTATTAATGTTAACATTACCAAAAATAATTGAGCTGGAACAACTGAAATTAGATCAGATGATGTACGATCTACCATAGCAACAATAGCAATTACTAATGATAATACGAAACTTACAATACATAATACATACAAAATTATTTTTTTCATTAGATCCTCCTTATATAAATTTTGTTTATAATATAAAATCTCATTATGTTTAATCTTAACATTTTTTATCTATAATTTTCGGCTTGTTTATTAAACATCTCGCAATATTTACCATTTTTATTCATTAATTCATCATGAGTTCCGCACTCTAATACTTCCCCATCTGAAATGAAGAAAATTTTATCACATTTTCTAACGTTTGATAGTCTATGTGAAATTAAAATCATCGTCGTATTTTTTATCTCATTAAGAATCAGATTATTTAAATTATATTCCACTATAGGATCCAAAGATGCAGATGGTTCGTCTAAAATCAACAAACCAAATTTTTTTGTAAACAACCTACAAATTGAGAATAATTGTAATTCACCACCTGACAATTCAAGTCCATCTTTATTAAACTCTTTTGTCAAATATGAATCTAATGTGAATTCACCCTTTTTCATTACTTTATCAAAACCAACTAATTCAAAAATTTCATTAATTTCTTCATCAGTTATTTTGTCATTATAAAACTTCATATTTTCACGAACTGTTAATGAAAAACTAACACTTTTTTGAAACGCAACTCCTATGTTATTTCTATATTTATTAAGATCTAAGGATTTTAGTGGAAAATCATTTATAGATATCGTTCCTTCTTCTGGATCATATAATCTCAATAATAAATTAGTTATTGTTGTTTTACCTGCGCCATTTTCACCAACAATTGCTACTTTTTGTCCATTTTTTATACTAATATTAATGTTTTTTAATACATAAGCATCTTTATACTTGAACTTTAAATTTTTTATTTCAACTGAAAAAGGTAACTCATTAATTTGTTTTGTATTATTTGAATTTTCTATTTCTGAAATAGTATTAAAAAAATTATAAATTCTTTCACCATATAGTGAGATGTTTTGAAAATTAGGAATGATTTTTAAAAAATTAGTCAATTGGTTTTTTAATGTTGTTGCTGATACAATTAATGCCGCAAAATCATCAATTCCTATACCTTGATTCTTTTGAATTCTATAACATAAATAAATAATTGTACATCCCATAAAAATATAAGTATTTAGAAATTCTAATATTCCTAATATAGTTAATTTAACTCTGTATTTATTAGCTACTTTAACTAATTCATCAGTATTTTCATCAAATTTTTTATTTAAAATTGCTGAAGCTTCCGTAGTTTTAATAACTGATGCATAATCTTTTAAATAATATAATCTATTGATATATCCATGTCCCCTGTTATACAAAATAGATTCATTATTTTTATTATAATGTAGTTTAGTAATTTTAGATGATAAAATTGTGGCAATAATTACAGACATTATAGAAAATAGGATTACAATCCAATCCATACTAATCATTAAAATAACCAGAGATATTATTGTAACCAAAGAGGAAATTATATTCCAGATAAATCTTGCTGCAGCATGAGATTGATTTACTAATTGATTTACTGTCCAAGAATAATTATCATAAAACAAGTTATCATCAAAATATTTAAAGTCAGTAACGCTTATTTTATCAAATATTTCTTTATTTATATTTGAACGTATTTTAACAATTAATTTTTCTCCCAAATATATTTCTATAATATTGCTAATAACATTTATAAATAACATTAAGCCCAATATTAATGAGACACCAATGATTACTTTATATAAGGGATTATTAATAGAAGCAATTGAAAATTTTAAAAGATAAATATCAAGAACAGTAAATAATGGAGTAAATAAGCAAGTAAATATTATAAAAATAAAAAAACTTTTACCATACTTAAGAAAAAATGATAATAGATATGTAAAATTTTTAAACATTTTTGTTGATTTATTTTTCATTTTAAACTCCTTATAACTCTAGTTTTTTCAAAAGAACTTTGAAATTATCAAATGATATAAACATAATATGCTATGCTTCTTGACTTTTAGTAATATTTATTTATTGAATATCTATACTTTTTTAATTTTATTTTGGTAATAGTGACAGTTTACACTTTTAACAATATTATACCAAATATTAACAATAATATAAAGATTTTACAAATTAATATAAAATTTACGAGGGTTTAAGTTAGTGACTAGTCTCCTATAGTCTTTAATATACTACTTTAATTTTATATTTTAATTTTTCAAAATCATTTATATCATTTTTATTAATTTCAATAATAAATAATCTTGGTGTTTCTATAGTTGCATGGGCACCTTCTTTATTAATTTCAATATTTAACAATAATTCATTATTAATAATCTTAATCGACTTAAAAGTATATTTATAACCGGCACTAGAATCAATAGAATAATACAATACTAGAGATTTATTTTCAAAAAATTCATCACAATATTTTTCAGAAAATGTGTTGTCTTTAATAGCTAATCCTTTGTTATTAAGATCATCAATCATTTCACTATAATTTTTATATATTTTTAACTCTTCACCATCGAATTGCATTTCATTCATATTACTAACATATAAACCAATTAAAGATGTGTCTTCTTCAAAAACATCAAATTTAACCTTATTATTTTGGCAAGAAACACAAAGAAACATAAAACAAAACATCATTACCATTACAAATATCTTTTTCATTACTCGACTCCTCTCATTTTATTACTAAATATAAATAACTCTTACGTGATAAATATTACTTAAGATTATCGCTTTGTCAAATAAAAATATTTTCTTCATAAAGCAGCTCTTCTAGTCTACCTCACGATTTGCAAAAACTAACCTTATAAGAAAGTTTCACCATTACTATATACTACAAAATGTGTTAAAATCGCTTAGATATTAACTCTCTTATTCATGAAAACTTTTTACACCTATATTATACCATTATTTTCTAATAAATGCAAAAATCTTTTTTATTAATAATAAATTATCTAATTATCTTATGATATTGACACAAATATGAAAATATTGAAATTAACCAAAAAACATAGGCTCAAAATGGGCCTATGTTTAATCTCAAGGATATGTGAATTTCTGTAGGGTTTTAGGAACCTGTGAAGAAGTGTAGGGTCTCCCTATACATTTTCACAGGTTTT
>CANQDG010000033.1 GCA_947591495.1 uncultured Bacilli bacterium | reverse complement strand
TTCAACAACACATAGTTAACATTATCTCAATTCTTCTTCTAAAATCTCTTTAACTTTATCTTCTAGTTCCTTTCCCTCCTTCATTAATTGTAATAATTCAGCTGTAGTCTTTCTTAACTCCTCTTTTATCTCTTCTTGAGACATTTTATTAGACTCATCAGCTCCTACATATCTACCTGGATTTAAAGAATAATCCTTTTCTTTTATTTCCTCTAATGTTGCTTTCTTACAAAAACCAGGTTTATCCTCAAGATTTCCCACTGTAAAATCTTTATAAGCTTTTACTATTTTATTAATATCATCGTTTTGCAAAACTCTAATTTTTCTTGAGATTAAAGTTCCCATTTCATCTGCATTTATAAATAATACATCTGTATTAGTCTTTGCCTTGTTTAAAATCCAGCATTGAACTGAAATAGTAACATTAGAAAATAACTTATTAGGCAATGCAAGGATTGCTTCAACTTTACCTTGCTCAATCATTGCTTTTCTAATCTTATAATCATCTTGTGTGTTACTTGTTGTTGCACCATTTGGCATAAGAATTGCGGCCTTACCTCTTGGTGCTAACTTTGCATACATCAAAGATAACCATGCATAATTACCATTTTTAGCATCAGGTCTTCCAAATAACCATCTAGGATCACCTTCTAAAGATGGCTTCCAGTATTGTTTTAGGTTATATGGTGGATTGGCAATGATGAAATCTGCTCTTAACGCTTTATGCAAATCATCAGTAAATGAATCACCATTTCTTTCACCAAGATTTCCTTCTAATCCTCTAATAGCTAAATTCATTTTGGCCATTTTCCATGTTCCTGGATTTGATTCTTGACCAAAAATAGATATATCATCTACATTTCCTTGATGTTCTTTTACAAATTTAGAACATTGAACAAACATACCACCAGATCCACAACAAGGATCATAAACTCTTCCTTTATAAGGCTCCAATATATCAACCATTAATTCAACAACTGATTTTGGAGTAAAAAATTCTCCACCTTTAGTTGGAATATATTTAGCAAATGCTCCAATATAATATTCATATACTTGTCCAAAAAAATCCCCATCAGCATCTTCCATATTCAAATTGTTTGAAAAGAAATCTACTAATTCTCCTAAAGCTGTTTTATCTAAATCACTTTTTGAGTATGTCTTCGGTAAAATTCCTTTTAATTGGTTATTGCTCTTTTCAAGACTAATAAAAGCATTATCAATTATTTGGCCTAAATCTTCTTGCTTAGAATGCGACGCAACATTATCCCATAAAGCTTCTTTTGGAACAATAAAGACATGATCTGAGATATAGTAATCATCATCGTCTTCTCTTCCGTCTCCAACTTGAGCTAATTCTTTATATTTAGCAGAAAATTTATCACTTACATATTTTAAAAAAACTAAACCTAAAACAACATTTTTATAATCTGCAGGATCACACTTATCTCTTAACTTTTCAGCAGCACCCCACAATATATCTTCATTAATAATTTGCGACATATTATTTTTTCACCCCTCTTGTTTTTTTGCTAAATTTTAAATATAATTAATTATACCATTTTTAGGATAAAAAGTCTATTTTTTCGTCATATTATTCTTAACAATATCATTAAATTTGCTAAAAACAATTTGACAATTTAATTTTAAACAATAAAAAAACTAGATTGTTTATATAAATAATATCAATCTAGTTTTTGTTTTATATTTAACTTTTTATAAATCAAATGTTTTCATAACTATTATTTCTAATTTATGATATTTATGATAACGTAATATCAACCTTATTTAAAAGCCAATCTTCAATATTTAAATGAATTATTCCATCCTTAGACATATCAAAATCATCTAAACTTAATACATATTTAGGAGATTGATCACGAACAGAAGCTAAAGCGCCAAATTCTCTTTCGATAACATCATCACTTGATAATAAATATGCTACTTGGATAAAACATTTTTTACCATCTTTCATAGCAACAAAATCAATTTCACTTTTATAGGTTTTACCAATTTTAACATCATATCCTCTATATAGCAATTCATTATATATTAAGTTTTCTAAAGCGTGAGATACAAATATTTTATTAGAATCATTACATGCTAGAATAAAGCCATTATCAACAACGAATTGTTTTTCTATTTGTTTTAAGGTTCTTTTTGTCGCAATATCATAACGTTTTACTCTGGATATTAAGCAGGCTTGTTCTAGTTTTTCTAAATATCGATAAATTAGCTTTTTATAAATATTATCTTGATTATTTAAATTATAATAGTCAACTATACTTTGAATAGAAAAATCTTTAGAAACATTATTAATAATGTATTTAGAAATTAAAATAAATGTTTCTCTATCAATTTTATTGCAAATATCTTTATCAATGATGCCATAATATGTTGATTTTAAATATTCTTTAATATCTTCTTCTAAAGTATAATCCATACGTTGTGGCATTCCGCCAAATCGGATATAATTTTGTAGTGGTTTTGGGGGAAGTTCTAAATTATTTTCTTCATAGTATTTAATAAACTCACTATAAGTAAATGGCATTATTTTAAATTCTTTACACCTACCAACAAGTAGGCTTGCAAGTTTACCTGATAAAAGTTTGGAATTACTACCTGCTACAAAAATAGATACATTTTGAGTTGCCCTAAGTGATGCTAACACTTTTTCAAATTGTTTAACATGTTGAATTTCATCTAAAAAGATATAGTATTTTTTATCATCATTTATTTGGTTTAAAATATAATCATTTAATTTATCACAATTTTTAATTTTGGGAAAATTAAAATCTTCAAAATTTATCGAAATGATATGATCTTCGTTTACTTTTTTTTCATCTATTAATTCTTCTTTAATTTGATTTAATAAAACACTTTTACCACATCTTCTTACACCAGTTAAAACTTTAATTAGGTTAGATTCATAAAATCTTCTTATGTGTTCTAAATATTGATTTCTTTTAATTAGCATCTATATTCATCCCCTACATATATTATACTGCAAATATTTAAAAATGTGTCACAAATTCAAAATTTTTTTGAATTTGTGACACTTAATTAATAAATTTATATATATTAATTATAATTCTAAACTATTTTGATTTAGCAAAAAATCTAAAATATTTATAATTAGATATCCTCTTTCAGTATGCCATGGTGCAACATTATCTTGAACGACAATTACCTTTTTGAATGAATCATCTATTCTATCTAAAGATTCTTGTTCCTGGGCCATTTTTTTAGCATCGGGAATTGAATAAGCTGACTGAACATAATACCGCTGGCTACCCTTATTACATACAAAATCAACTTCTAAAAGTGCAGTTGTATTTTGCCCTTTGCTATTTTTTGTATATTTTTCAACAACTCCAACATCAACGTTAAAGCCACGTATAACTAGCTCATTATATAAAATGTTTTCCATTGCATGAGTCGGCTCAATTTGCCTAAAATTAAGTCGAGCATTACGTAAACCTATATCAGCAAAGTAATACTTAAATGGTGAACCAATATATTTTTTACCTTTTATATCATATCTTTGAGTTTTAGAAATTATAAAAGCATCAATAAGATAATCTATATAAGTCGAAATTGTATTAGCATTTGTTTTTATTGAATGTGATACAAAACTATTAGCAAGTTTAGTGGGATTTGTTAATGATGCTGTATTAGAAGATAATATATCAACCAAAGTATCCATAACAAGATCACCTTTTAAATTATGTCTATCTATAATATCTTTCAAATAGGTGTTAATAAATAAATTGCTCAAATATTTTATTTTTTCTTCTGGAGCTTTAACTTTCGTTACATAAGGTAAACCCCCATAGAGTGAATAGTCACGATAACCAGTATAAGAATCTCCAGAATATACAGACATAAATTCCGCAAAAGATAAAGGATATACTCTAATCTCATCGCCACGACCTCTAAATTCTGTTAATATATCAGAAGATAAGAATTTAGAATTACTACCTGTAATATAAACATCAACATTTCCATGTCTTAAAAGGCCATTAAGAATACCATATAATTTTATTATTCCTTTACCCTTATACTCTTCTTCTGTTATAGCTAGTTGTGCTTCATCTAAAAGGATATAAAATTTATCTTCATCATTGGTTATTCTAGCTTTTAAATATTTAGAAAGATTAGATGGATTGCGATACTGTTTATTTTCATCATCATCTAAGGAAAGAGCAATAATGTGTTCATTATTTACGCCACTAGCAAGTAAATGCTTACGAAAGAGTTCAAAAAGCAAATAACTTTTTCCGCACCCTTTTATACCTGTGATAATTTTAACCATTCCATTATCTTGTTTTTCTATTAACTTGTTTAAGTATAGATCTCTTTTAATTTCAATCATAGTTAAACCTCATTTAGTTTTTTTACGATAAACCGACTTTTTACGAAATAAACATACCACGATTTACTAAAAAAAGCAATAAAAATGTCAATCTGTTTTTTAATTTTTATCAAAAAAATAAAATTATCATTTATATTTTTTACCTTTTTTGTTTCTTAAATTAGATAATAAAATATATATTCCTAGTAAAAGTATGCTTGTTCCAATTATAACCACAAAAAGAGCCCAAGTAGGAATTGTATTATTAAACAACACCAACTGTCCATCAAAGGAAAGTCTAATTTGTTCTGTTACTTCTGATGGCACATGATCTACTGTTTGTAGTTGATTAAGAATGCCATTCATGTAATATTGTCTAAATAGTACAGTTCCATAAGTACTAGGTAAAAAACTTAAAAAATTTCTTATTCCTTTTCCAAATTGTGATATTGGCATATAAGCACCGCTTATAAAGCCATACATTGATGATACAAGTGTCGATATAGCTGAATGAGCGCCTTGTGAAGATACAAACTTTCCAATAATTGATGCTAATAAACTACCAAACAAACACATACAAAAGGTGGATACAAATAGCATTATTATATCTACAAAGGTTAAATAAAAGCCAACAAAGCCAAGATAGATAAAACTAATAATAAGTACAATTACGCCAATTAAAAATGTTGTTAAAAAATTAGATATAAAATATGATATTAATAAGGTTGATTTTTTAACAGGTGTTATATTTAAATCATCTATAGCTTTATTTAATTTATCAAGAACCATTATATTTGAACAAAATGCAACCGTTACACAAGAAACAGAAACTATTGAGGAAAATAGCCATCCGCCACAAAATGCTTCAATGGTTTTTTTATTAACTTCAATTCCTTCTGGTATAATACTAGTTATCGTATTGGCATAGACACTCTTTAAAAAGGTTAAAAATAAAACAACTAAAATTAGAGGAGTTAATAAAGAAACAAAAAAAGTCATTTTATCTTTAAAATATAATTTAATATTTCTATTTATTAAGGCTAAAAGTTTTTTCATTTCATTTTTCATACTACTTGCTCCTTCAAATCTTTACCTGTTATATTTAAAAAGACATTGTCCATTTTTCCTTTAAATACTTCAAAATCAAAGATATATTTATTATAATTAATAATTATATCTTTTGCTTCTTCGATATTAGCTAGTTCTATTTCTAGAGCTTTATCAGTTTTTATAAATTTTATTTGATTTTGACTAAAAAGATTTAATAAATTTTCGTCATATTTATATATTTTTAGAAAATCATTAGCATATTTATTTTTTAAATTATTTGGTGTATCATTTGCTACAATTTTACCATTGTCAATAATAACAATCGTATCTGCTTCATCAGATTCTTCCATATAATGAGTTGTTAAAATGATGGTAAGTTCTTTTGTTTGCCTTAAATTAGATAAAAGTTTCCAAACTAGAATTCTTGTTTTAGGGTCAAGTCCAGTAGTTGGTTCATCTAAAATAAGAATTTCAGGATTATGAATAAGAGCACGAGCTATATCGACTCTTCTTTTTTGCCCACCACTTAACTTATATAAAGAGCGATTTAAGATATCTTGAAATTCTAAAGTTTCAGCAAGATAATCCAAATTTTCTTTAAATTTTGTTTTGCTTAAACCATATAAATCAGCTTTGAATTTTAAATTTTCAAAGACAGTAAGTTTTGCATCAAGAACAGAATTTTGAAAAACAACGCCAAGTTTAGGTTTAATTTTACTAATATCATGATCTAAATTTAAGCCATCAATAACAACCACACCACTATCTTTTTCAAGTTGTCCACACAAAATGTTTATCGTTGTCGATTTTCCCGCTCCATTTAAACCTAGAAAAGCAAAAAATTCTCCTTTTTTGATGGAAAAAGAAATATCGTCAACGGCTTTTACATCTTTAAAATATTTCTTTAAATGATTAATTTCAATAATATTATTTGTTATCATTTTTATCTTCCTTTAATTTAAAAATTTCTTCAGCAAATTTTAAATAATCATCGTATTTAGTAATAGCAATACCTTTACTTTTATCACCAAGTAAAATTAATGTATCTCCATCTTTAAAGCCAAAGACATCGCGTGCTTGTTTGGGAATAACAATTTGCCCTTTACTAGTTATTTTAGTTGTCCATATAAATTTATCTTGTTCGCTGTTCATAAATAATCTCCTTATTATTCTTACTTTTCTTACATTATATCATAAATAAGAATTAAAGTCAAGTAAATTTTCCTTTGAGCACTAATTGTTGTCACTATAATTAGGCCATGAAAATAACTATATGCTTAATATCAAACCATATAAATAAAAATTATTAAAGTTATATTTAATACTGATAGATTTATCAAATAATAAAAAGTCTTGCTTTTAGCAAAACTTTTAGATTTAAGTAAAAATTAAATACAATATTTTTTAAAAGTTACCTTTAAGTTACTTTAAAGTATACTTTATAGTTACTTTTTTTGTATACTTTAAAGTATACTTTAAAATATAAATACATAGAATTTATTATTATTTTCTACTTTTATTATCTTCTTTTATCCACAGAATGGATTTCTAATATTATTTAAATTCACTATTTGGGATTTTTCTCTCTTTCTTGGTTATTATTTAAAATTATAAACAGGTTTTAAAAAAATACACGTAAATGACCGATATCCCTAAACAAACAAAAACCGCCAAAATCATAATAACTAGTGGTGGTTTGTTAAATAGATATTTATTCTTAACTTTAAAAACGTTTAACTTAATAAATTTTTTATAACATTAGCAATATCATCTTGCACTTCTAAGGCTTTTTCTTTAATCTCATTAGGTACAAAAGCACACTGATTATTAATTCTTATAAGATATGCCTCTTTAAGATTATATGTTAGTGCTTCAAATGGATATCTTATAATACTAGGTGTATTAAATCCCGCTCCTAATTCTAAAAATAAAATCTTCTTATTTTTATGATCATTTATAAATTTTTCGAAAGCTAAATTATGTTCATACCAATTATCATCTTCAACAAAAAATCCATCTTTTCTTAGATTAATATCCATTTTACCACCACAAATAGGACACTTAGGAATTAATCTAGTTGGTATTTTACATTCTTTATCTTCTTTTAACATTTCTTTTATCAGTTTTTCATTATCATATAGTTTATTATGGCAAGTTCTAGCACATTGAATTTTTGTTAAAGCACCCTGTACTTCAAATACTTTCTTTTCATCAAATCCAGCTTTTAAAAACTGACGGTCAACATTAGTTGTTAAAACAAAATAATCTTTATCTTTCATCAGTTTAAATAAATCCTGATAAATATTAGTTGCCTTCATTCCAATGCATAAGTAATTAATATGTTTTGCCCAATAAGACCATCTTTCTTCTTCTGTATCAAAATCATAAAAACTTGAAGTATACATATCACTAAAACCATATCTTTCAACAAGTTCAGGAAATAATTTTTTAAAATCTTTTGTTCCGTAATTAACTCCTGCCGCAGTAGATAGTCCGGCTCCTGCCCCAATCACAATACAATCAACATTATGAATTTTTTCTTTAATTTTTAAATATAGTTCTGTATTCATCATAATCACTCTCACTAAAAACATTAAAAATAACTTTGATATCCGCATTATATGTATTTAATATTTCTTTTACTGAATTATAAGCTATGAATTTGGCTTTTTTTATTGGATAAGAAAATAAACCTGTTGAAATTGAAGGAAAAGCAATCGATTGATAATCATTTTGAATTGCATATTCTAAAGATTTTTTATAACAACTTGCTAAGTCTAATTCATCTTGTTTCGTTATTTTTTCAAATATTTGTGGACCAACAGTTGTAATGACTTTTTGGCTTGGTAAATTGTAAGCATTACAAACAATGATATCTCCTGTTGGAATTGTTTTTCCTTTTAAAATATCATTACATTCTAATCTTAATCTCATTCCTGCATTTGTATGAATAATGTTATCAATACATTGATGGTTTGGATTAAAGCAACCAAGTCCATCATGATTTCCCGCATTCACAATAACATCACACTTTAAAGTAGTAATATCACCCTTCCAAAGAATAATATGTTTTTCGATTTCTTTTAAATCTTTTACATCTGTTATTTTTTTATCTTGTAACTCTAATTTTAAATATTCATCTTCTAAAAGTAAGATGTCTTCATCGATTGGTTTTGGCATTCTTATATTAACAAGAGCTTTATATAATTTTTTTAAATCATCATATGTCGATGGTATCTTAACACCATAACCATTCTCATCAATTAAATATTTAACAATTTTTAAAAGCAATTCTTGTTTCATTTAAATCATTCCAATTAATCACTTAATATTCACTAATTTCTTCAGGTGATGCATAAAAATTATATTTATAAGCCTTGATATTAACTAATTTAAAAGTAACAAATCTTCCATCCCCTGCTTTATATAGTTGAGATGGACCTGTAGGATCATTTAGCATTGCTTTTTGAGCTTCTATTCGATTATCTTCAACAACTTCCGCAGATACCCTAATCCAAGTTCCACCATCATACATTCCCGATAATTCAATTTTATTATTCTCTTTTAATTGTTTATAAGTATCTTTATGATTTCCAGTACAAATATAGGGATGTCCTTCAAACTCTGTAATACTTGAAAAAGGTCTAACTCTAGGTTGATCTTTTTCCATGGTTGCAAGATAAAATACTTTTACTTTTTTTAATTCATCAACTATCTTATTCATTTTTATTTCTCCAATTTTAACTCTTTAAGAATGTCATTATAGACATTCCCAATTTTTATTTCTTCCATTTGCCTTTTCATGGAATCTTGAATTTTTGCTAACTTATCATCCATAGCTTTATGAATATTTTTTCCAATCGGACAATTTGGATTAGGACTGTTATGGAAATGAAATAAACCATCTTCATCTAAACTATCAACAGCATTAAAGACATCTAATAATGATATATCATCAATGTTTTTCTTTAATCCAATACCAGTCTTTCCTTGACTAATATCAAGGATTCCTGCTTCTCTTAATTCGGATATAACTGTTCTTACCGTGACAGGATTTGCACCAGTAGAAGATGCAAGCAAAGAACTAGTAACAATGGTTTCTTTTTTAAAATATTCAATCGCACATATAATATGGATGCCAATCGTAAATTGATTTGTTATTTGCATTTCATCTCACCTCATTTAATATTTTACCATATTTTGGGCAAGATGTCATTTATAATACTACAAGTCTAAAATTTACCATTGCTGTTTGCCCATTTAGATTTATCTAAAATGGTTTCCATAATATCCCAATGTTCGGCAATTTTTCCATTTTCAACTCGCCAAAGATCATAATAAGCAGTCGGCTTTCCACCAAATGTTCCTTCGGATACTCCTAAAGCATAATCGCCACAAGCTAAAACCATATGCACTTTATCATAAATCATTTGTATTCCTGCTTTTGCTAATGCTTCTAAAGCAAGACCAAGACCACTTAAACCATCCGCTATATCCGTGTTATGTTGTAAGTACATATCTCCATTAAAATAGGATGTCGTTTTTTCTGGAGCTTTATTTTGCATTACATCATGTAAGAAATTTTTAACAATTTCTCGTGTCTTTTCAGTATTTTTATTAGGAGTAATCAAAGTATTGCCATCAATTTGTGTTCTTCCACTTGGATTAGGTTTAGCAAGTAAAGTTAAATTATCCCAATGTTCAGCAATTAAACCATCTTCAAATCTAAAGATATCAAATGCTACTTGTTCACCTGCTCCTGCAAAGTTATAAATTGATTGAAGAACAACTTTATCTTTATCTTCAAACTCTCTTATGACTTTTAATGTCGTTTTAATTGGAGCTGATGCTAAATAAGTAACACTGCCAATAAAGGCATCTTTTCCTGTGGCATAAGATAAATTGTGTTGAATGTAATCATCTTTTAATAATTTTTGGGCTACTTCTACATCCCCATTTGTGAATGTTAAAATTAATGCTTTTGCTTTTTCAATATTTGTCATTTTTAAAACCTCCGTTTGACAATTCATATTTGCATTTTTTATCAAATACACTTGTAGTATATCATATTACAAGTTAACTTGTCAAATAATTTACTACAAGTTTTAAAGTTTTTTTTTTTTGCACTTTTATCATCCCTCTAATTTAAGGCATCAAAAAACAGGTCCTAGAAAAATGCAAATTATGAACTTTGTTCATATTGTGCACTTCCTAAGACCTGTTTTTCTTTAAAACCACATAGACGTTGGGAGCCTAAACTCAATAAAAAACAGACTGACACTATAGCATACTTGTATGCGTTTGTATCAATCTGGTTAAGTCTATGGCGGAGAAGAAGGGATTCGAACCCTCGCACCGTTTTACCGACCTACTAGCTTTCCAAGCCAGCCCCTTCAACCACTTGGGCACTTCTCCAATTAATAAATCTTGTATATATACAAGATTTATTCAATATTAATTTTATCGATTTTTTTTGTTAGTTTATCAATTTTAAAATTGTCAATTTTATTTTTAGCCTTTTCAAGAGTTTTATTAACTAAATCACTTGCTTCCATAATAATATCTTCTGAACATTTTTTAATTTTATTAGCATTGTCAATTATTTTATTTAACTCTTTAGCCGTCTTTTCAATGATTAATTTAAAGATATCATCTTTAAAACTTTCAAATTCATTTTTTAATTCAATGCTATCTTTGAAAGTTTCTTCATCTTTAATTTTAGTTAAAATTAAATCTTTAAATTTTAAGCTTATTGAAGTTATAATGCTTAGAAAATTAATAAAATACTGTGGTCTTACAACAAACATTTTATCGTATTCTTTAACCTTTTTAATCGGTAAATCATTAGGTTGATCCCATTCTAATTCACTAATTAATAAAGCATATTCGCAATTTTTCTTTTTACGATCTTTATCTAATTTACTATAATGATCAGCATTTTTCTTTTTATTCTTAGAATTAGGTGATTCATTTTTCATTTCACAAGTAACCGAGGTTAACAATTCTTGCGGCTTTTTATCAGATGTTGCAAATACTTTAAAAATATAATCGGCTTTAGTTCCTTTCGTGTCTTCTTCATCTTTTACAACAAGATTATCTTTTTCCCAAGTACATGTTTCAAAACCACATTGTGCATAATTTTCATATTCATTATTACACCAAGACTCTAATTGCTCACCTATTTTTTTAACCGTTAAATTACTCTTGGTAAGTTGCAAAGAACTAATAGCATCTTCTTTTTCTTTTAGTATGTTTTGATACGTTTTTTCTTGCGCATAAATTTTTTCTTTATATTCATTTTCAAGTTTTAATTTATCGATTTCTAATTGTTGCTTTAAGTCATTAATTTCTTGTTGCAATTTTAATTCTAATGCTTGAGCTTCAAGTTCTAAGTTTTTTTGTTGAGCTTCAAGTTCTAATTTTTTAGTTTGTTCAAAGTTTTCGTTTTGAGATTTTAAACTTTGTAACTGAAGAGTTAGTTCTTGAAGTTCTTTTTGCTTTTCTAATTCTACTTCTGCTTTAGTGCTCTTAATTTTTTCTTGAAGCCTATTTTCATATTCACTTTTAAGTTGATCGACTTCTTTTTGAATTTCCTTATTTTTGGCTTCTTCTAGTTTTTGTTTAATAATCGCATTATCTATTTTACTAATATCAAGTAAATTGATAATATCACCAGCTTTTGCGTCGACATTTAATTGAATGGTTGTTTCATCAAGAATTGTTACATTTGTTATTTTAGCCATAGCCTACCTCCTATTATTATGTTTATTATATCTTATTTTTAAAAAAATTGCAATTTTTTAATTTTTTCTTTTATTATCAATCTGATTATCTTATGATATATTCAAAGAAGTTATCTTTTAAATTTTACAAAATATTACTCTATTAAAATCTTTTA
>CANQDG010000032.1 GCA_947591495.1 uncultured Bacilli bacterium | reverse complement strand
AATAAAAAAACAGAAAAAATCTAGGTTTTACTTAGATTTTTTTATTTTGAAGCAAATCATTTGAAAGATATGCTATAATGTGCTATAATATCTAATATAGAGAGGTATTAATATGATAAGATACGATAAGCATCGATATAAAAATGATATAGTTAAGACACAGGTTCGCGTAGTGGAAGGATATCGAGATAAAGAAGGGAAGATGAAACAAAGGACAATCAAGAATTTTGGATATTTAGAAAGTGCATCCAACCAAGAAGAATTTATCAAACAAGTAAAAGCCTTTGATGAAGAGTTTAAGAAAAGAAAAAAGAAAGTCCCCCATTCAATAAATGTGAAGTTTAATGAGGATAGTAATTCAATACCATATAATTATGGTTATAAATATTTAGAAGCAATATATGATAGTTTAGAGTTAGATGAAGTATTTAATAAACAAAGTTATAAATGTCAATATGATTTAAATGGGATATTAAAGTTTTTTGCGATACAAAGGTTGTTAAATCCGGATTCTAAGCGAGCCACGACAAGGGATATAGAAACATTATATAACATGGAATGTGGTTTTCAATTACATGATGTATATCGATCATTAGAGCGATATAATCAATTAAAGATTGAAATACAAAGTCAAATAAATAAACGGATCAAAGAAATGATCGGCAGAGATAGTAGTTACGCATATTATGATGTAACGAATTATTACAATGAGATAGATTATCCAAAAAGTGAGGAAGATTTAAGGCAAAGAGGAGTAAGTAAAGAACACCGAGTAGACCCCATTATCCAGTTAGGATTATTTATGGATAGCAATGGAATACCAATAAGTATGAGTATATTTAAAGGGAACACATCAGATAGTAAGACATTACAACCAGTAATGGAAGAGATCAAAAAGAATTATAATTTAAATAGACTAATAGTAGTAGCAGACAAGGGTTTAAACAGTAGTAGTAATATAAATTATATAGTCAATAATAATGATGGATATGTAGTAAGTCAAATATTGAGAGGGAAGAAAGGGAAAAGATATCAAGAGAGATTATTTGATGATAGCAAATATAAGTATAATAAAGACAGGAGTTTTAAATATCAAGAATTCATAGAGGAGTATGAGGTAATAAATAAAGAAGGGAAGAAAGAAACGAAGGAAAGGAAAGTATTAATATATTGGAAGTTAGAGGATGCGATCTTAAATATAAAGAAGCGAGATGATAAGATCGCGAGGGCAATAAAATCATTAGGGAACAACGTATATAAGATAAAGCATGCATATGATGAATATATCAAAGAAATACATATGATAGAAAAGACAGGGGAAATAGCAGATACGACAGAAAAAGAGATAGATAAAGAGAAAATAGAAAATGATGCATTATATGATGGATATTTTTGTATAATCACGAGTGAGACAGAATATGATTATAAAAAGATAATGGAAGTATATGGAGGTTTATGGCGAATTGAAGAAACGTTTAGGATAACAAAATCGGATTTAGAAGTAAGGCCGATATATGTAAGTACAGAGAGTCATATAAATGGGCATTTCATAATGTGTTATGTATCATTAGTAATGATAAGGTTATTACAGTACAAGTTAAAATATAAGCTATCGGTAGAAAGGATAGTAGAAGCACTTAATACAGCAAAATGTATCCATTTAGAAAATGGAGATATAAGGATATTAAGGAATGAAACCAAAAAAGAATATCAAGAGAATCAATTAATATTTAATAATGATGATCAAATAGTTAAAGACTATATAGAGATAATAAAAGCCTTTGATAAGGAAATACCATATTCAATCTATTCAAAAAAAGAATTTGAAAAATATTTAGGGAATATAACTTATAAAAAATAGAAAAAAGGTTTATTTTAGTAAATATCTAAAATAAACCTTTTATAGCATATCAACTGTAAAACTCGGGTGATAAATAAAGCCAAAAAGGCTTAAACAAAGAAAAAATGTGATATAATGGAAAATGGTGAAAAATATGAAAAAACTTTTAGATAGCAAAATAATTAGTGTAATAATAATTTTAATAATTTATATTATAGCTTTTATTGGAGGATATTTAAGTTATAAATGGATCCCCTTAAAAAATGAACTTTTAAAATTTTTGGTTGCTGATGTAATTGCAACTTGTATCGTTTTTATTGGTAGTATGATATGTCATAATTCATCAGTTTATGATCCTTATTGGAGTGTTTTACCAATGGTTGTTGTACCTTTTTTTATCGGACAAACAATCGGATTTAAACTTGTAACAATAGTTATTTTAGTAATAGTTGAACTTTGGGGATTAAGATTAACAATGAATTGGTTAATGCGTTTTAAAAATTTAAAACATCAAGATTGGCGCTATGTCAATATTCAAACCAAACATCCCAAATTATGGCCACTTATTTCTTTATTTGGCGTTCATTTATTACCTACCTTAGTTGTATATATAGCAATGTTACCTATCTTTGGCTATATTGATGCTTTTAAACCAATTGAAGTTGATGGCCAACTTACTTATCCAATGAATATTAATGGCACTTATTTTATTTGCATTATTGTGGCTCTTTTTGCAATTATTATTGAAACTGTAGCTGATCTTGAAATGGATGCCTTTCGAAAAAATCCAGAAAATAAAGGAAAAATTAATCGCAAAGGTTTATGGAAAAAAAGTCGTCACCCTAATTACTTTGGGGAAATCTTATTCTGGTTTAGTATGTTTTTATTCTATATGTCAGTTGATGGAACTTTGTGGGTTTTAATCTTTTCACCATTAATTGTCTTTTTACTCTTTGTAATTGTTAGTATTCCAATGTTAGAAAAAAGAGAATTAAATAATAAAGAAGGCTATGCTGAATATAAAAAAGAAACTAATATGTTAATTCCTTTCTTTGCTCCTAACAAGAAGTAATACAAATAAAAAACGTTAGTTTACTAAGTAGTTTTGTAGACTAACGTTTTTGTATAGTAATTTTTATCATATTATTAGTTAATGATATTAATTGATTGATTGTTGAATTTAATTCATTTTCAGGTAACTTGACTATCATTTTAATATCAGTTGTAAATTCTCTAGCGATAATTTCGTAATTTTTTAGACGATTTTCGATTAAATCTAAATAAGAATAATTAAATTCAAGATTAATTAAAACATATTCAACAATTGGGCTAATACCAGCAGCTTTTAATACTTGACTTGCCGCAGAACTATAGGCTCTAACTAGTCCACCAGCTCCTAATTTGATACCACCATAATATCTAGTAATTACACAAGCAAAATTAGTAACATTATTTTTTCGAAACACATCTAAAGCAGGTAGTCCCGCTGTTCCACTTGGTTCACCATCATCGCTATAATGACCTGCTTCACCAGTTTTACCAATCGTATAAAGGGTAATATTATGAGTAGCATCACTAAATTCATTTTTAATTTTAACAAAAAAGTTTTTGGCCTCATCAACAGTTTGAGCCGGAGTGATGCTTGCAATAAATTCACTTTTATTAATAAGATAGTTGATTCTAGCTTCTTTTGCGATTGTGTTCATTTTATCACCAATTGTTTTTTAGAATTTTTGTTTAATAAAGTTATATTCATTATACCATTTTATCGACTTTCTTTATTTAAAAGTGCATTTTAAAAATGGTTCGATATTATTTTTGTTTGCTAAAATTATTAAAAAGTAGTATAATGTAAAAATAAAAGAGGATTTTTAAAATGGATAAAATTGCAAGTTTTCAAGTTAATCATTTAAATTTATTACCAGGTCTTTATGTATCTAGAAAAGATCAAAAAGATCAATTAATCGTAACAACTTTTGATTTGCGATTTACGACTCCTAATGTTGAACCCGTTATAGATAGTGCTGCTATCCATACAATTGAGCATTTAGGAGCAACTTTTTTGCGCAATAGCAAACAAAAAGAAGACGTTATTTATTTTGGACCTATGGGATGTAGAACAGGTTTTTATCTTGTTATGTTTGGCTCAAAAGAACCAACGGAAATTTATCAATTAATTATCGAAATGTGTGAATATATAATTTCATTTGAAGGAAAAATACCGGGGGCAACTGCCCAAGAATGTGGTAATTATTTAGAACAAAATTTACCAATGGCCCAATATTATATCAAAAAATATCGTGATGAATTATTACAAAACAAACGATTTGTTTATGTGAGGTAAAAATGTCAACAACATTAAATTTATTATTAACTCAACAAATAGTTGATAAATTAAAAAGACATCATTATCAAATTAGTTTTGCGGAATCGTGTACAGGAGGACTATTAGTATCAACCCTTGTTAGTATTAGTGGGGCATCGCAAGTTTTAGCTGAAAGTTATGTGACATATTCTGAGGATGCTAAATGTAAAATTTTAAACGTAAGTAAAAAAACACTTGAACAATTTAGTGTATATTCAGCGGAAGTTGCTCTTGAAATGGCGGAAGGATTAAAAAAAATAACGAATGCTGATGTATGTATAAGTATTACAGGTGAGGCCGAAAGTTCTAAAAATGTGTGTGAATGTTATTATACGATAATCGTTTTAAATCAAAAAATTAATGAAAAAGCAAGTTTTACGGGAACTCGTAATGAGGTTAGAATTAAACAAGTTAATCATCTTTTTTCAAGATTAAATGACCTTTTAGATTAAATAATTTTCTTAAAATTTAAAAGATAAATAACGAATATTAGAGGGTTATTTTCGTTGCTATAAAAAGCGTTTTATGATATAATATTTAAGAATGTGAATAAAAAAAATGCCTAATTGATTTTTTAAATAATTCACAATGTTGGAGGATTTTATGGAAAATAATTATATGAATGATGCTCTGCTTGGGAAAATTTCCCGTGAACAAAATGTACGAATTGGACAAATTAGAGCCGTATTAGAATTAATTGAAGGTGGAGCTACCGTTCCTTTTATTGCCCGTTATCGTAAAGAAGTAACTGGTAATTTGGATGAAGAACAAATTAGAGCAATATATCAAGAATGGGATTATGGACAAAAGTTAGCAGCTCGTAAAGAAGATGTAATGCGCCTAATCGAAGAAAAAGGTAAGCTTACTGAAGAAATCAAAATGGGCATTTTAAATGCTACTAAACTTTCTGAAATTGAAGATATCTATCGTCCTTTTAAAGAAAAGAAGAAAACTCGTGCTACTGATGCTAAGAAGAAAGGTTTAGAGCCACTTGCTGATTACTTATTATCATTTCCACTTGAAGGTAATGTTGAGGAAGTTGCAAGTCAATATGTAACTTCTCTAGATGGCAAGACTGATGAAGAAATTGAAAGCATGAAAAAAGAAGGCTTAATCGTTAATAATGTGGAAGAAGCCATTCAAGGTGCTAAAGATATTATTGCTGAAATAGTATCTGATGAACCTAAATATCGTTCTTGGATTAGAGAAAATTTTGAAAATGAAGCTAAAATTAAAACAGAAGTTAAAGAAGATGCGGTAGATGAGAAAAAAGTATATGAAATGTACTATAATTATGAAGAACCGCTAAAGACGATAAAATTACATCGTATCCTTGCTTTAAATCGAGCAGAAGCTGAAAAAGTTATTAAAGTTAGTGTAATTGAAGATTATGCCAAAGTATTAGATTATATTTGTGGTGATATGATTAAAGTTAAAGAATCAATTACTGCACCATATGTTCATGATGCTTGTCAAGATGGTTATGATCGTTTAATTAAACCAGCAATTGTTCGTGAAATTCGTTCAGAATTAAAAGAAAAAGCCGAAGATCAAGCTATTAATATTTTCGGTGAAAATTTGCGTAATTATTTATTACAACCTCCAATGAAAGGAAAAGTTGTATTAGGTGTTGACCCTGCATTTAGAACTGGTTGTAAACTTGCTGTTGTTGATGCTACTGGTAAAGTTCTTGAAAAAAGTGTAATGTATCCTCATCAAAAGCAAAAAGGTGAAGTGGTTCCTCCTGCAAGATATCAAGCAGCAGTTGAAACATTTTGTGATTTAATTAATCGTCATAATGTTGAAGTCGTTGCTATGGGTAATGGTACAGCAAGCCGTGAAACTGAAGCCTTTGTTGCCAATACTTTAAAAGGAATTGATCGTGATATTAAATATATAATAGTTAATGAAGCTGGAGCATCTGTTTATTCAGCATCTGATCTTGCACGTGAAGAATTTCCCGAATATTCAGTTGAGGAACGTTCAGCCGTTTCAATTGCTCGTCGTTTACAAGATCCGCTTTCTGAACTTGTTAAAATTGATCCAAAATCAATTGGCGTAGGACAATATCAACATGATGTTAGTCAATCAAAACTTGCAGACTCTCTTGACTTTGTAGTTGAAACAGCTGTTAACCAAGTAGGTGTTAATATTAATACGGCATCTTATTCCCTTTTAAAATATGTAGCAGGACTTAATGCTGGTACAGCGAAAAAGATTGTTGCTCATCGTGAAGAAAATGGCCGTTTTGAAAATCGTAAAGATATTAAAGTAAAAGGTGTTGGCCCTAAAGCTTTAGAACAAGCAATTGGTTTCTTACGAATTGTTGATGGTAATGAACCACTTGATATGACAGGTATCCATCCAGAAAGCTATGAAGCAGCTCAAGCTATTCTTACGAAACTTGGTTTTACTTCAAGTGATTTAGGTAAAGAAGAATTAATCAATAAAATTAAACTTTTAACCGATGAAGATAAAAAACAAATGATTGAAGAATTAAATATTGGTGAATATACTTTTAATGATATTCTTGATGCTTTTATCTCACCACTTCGTGACCCTCGTGATGTTATTGAAGCACCAGTATTAAGAAGTGATGTTTTAGAATTAGAAGATTTACAAGCTGGAATGGAATTACAAGGCACAGTTCGTAATGTTACTGACTTTGGTGCTTTTGTAGACTGTGGATTACATGATGATGGATTAGTTCATGTTTCAAAAATGTCAACTAAATTTATCAAACATCCTTTAGAAGCTGTTCATGTAGGGCAAATTGTTAAAGTATGGGTTTTAGAAGTAGATGTTCAAAAAGGTCGTCTTCAATTAACAATGATTGATCCTAATGCACCAAAAGAAGAAAAACCTGCTAAAAAAGCAGTTAATGATAAGCCTAAATTTAATAATAAAAAAACTAAAATAGATCCTGAAGCTGAAAAATTAAGAAAAGAACGTCTTGCTCAAAAAGCTAAACGTGAAGAATATAAACGTCGTCAAGAAGAACGATTTGAACGTCAAATGCAAGCTTTAAGAGATAAATTTTCAAATTAATAATATTTAGGAGGAAAATATGATATTCGAAAAAGTACAAAAAATTATTGCGGAAGAATTAAATGTATCACTTGATAAAGTAACAATGGATACACATTTAATTGATGATTTAGGTGCCGATTCATTAGATGCTGTAGAATTAATTATGGCTCTTGAAGATGAATTTGGTCTTGAAGTTGATGATGAAGCTGCTCAAAATATGAAATATGTTCGAGATTTAGTAGAATATATTGAAAAACATCAAAACTAAACTTAATATAATTGTAGCAATTAAAAAAGAAAACTAAAAGCGTCTACTTTATAAGTAGGCGCTTTATGTTACATTATTTTACTTTTTATTTAATAATTAGAGTTGGTAATTAATTGAAAAGTAAAGAAATTTAAAAAAATGAGCATACTTTTTTATTTTTATAAAAAATGCTCAAAATAGTGCCCAAAATAAGGGCACTTTTTTTAATCGTTTGACAAAAAGAAAAAAAATGCTCATTATTATAGGCATTTTAAATTTGACAATATTTTCCATTTATAATATAATGCTTTAAATTTTGTTTGTGCTATGACTATTTTAAAAACCTTAGATATTTTTGATTATGAAACATTTAAAAAGTGTATAGAAGATATTAAAATTCCTGGAAGATGTGAATTATATAAGATCAAAGATCGTTATATAATTATTGATGCTCACATGGCTAAAATATTAAAAACATTAAAAGGATTAAAAGAAGACAAGAAAATAAATAAGATTAAAGTAGTGGTAGGCTCAATGGGTTATGGTTATAAAAATTGGGAAGAAAGACTAAAAACTACTGAATTTAAAGAATCCAGAGCAAATGTTAGAAAATATGCAATGAATTTATTAAAAGACAATGTAGATTTTGTTTATTTAACAGAAAGTGATAATGCAGCTGAGACCGTATTATCAATATGTCAAGAATTACAAGAAAATTTAGGGGAAGTTCCATCCGTAATTATTGAAGATAGAGCAGAAGCCATAAGACAAGCAATTAAAGAATCAGTTGCAGGAGATGCTATTTTAATAGCAGGAAGAGGTAATAGAAGAGTATCTTGCAATAGTGAATCAACAATTAAATTAATAAAAGATTCAGAAATAGTGGAACAAATCTTGAAAGAAATAAATTAAAGAGGCAGTATATGGATAAAAGTAGAATTTATCAATCAAGTCAAAAATATGATTTAGGAAATGGTTCATTATATGTTAATACTTTTAATGGTAGAATCTTATATTCTTATCCTATTGCTACAGTTGGTTTAGGAAACTTTCAGATTAACACTAGTTTAATTTATAATTCCTTTTATAAAGATACTGATTTTGGTAATATAAAAATTGGTTTCGGTAATGGATGGAAATTTAATATAGAAGAATATGTTTTTCCATATAAACCTGAATATAACATAGATGGCTTTAATTTTAATGATTATGTATATATTGATTCTAATTGGTGTATTCATAGATTTGTAAAATATAAAGAGGTCAAGGGATATGATAATCCTAGAAAAGTATATTATGATGAAAGTGGGACAGGATTAAAATTAATTGTTGTAAATAATAGTAATTATAAAATGATTGATGAATATAACAATATATCTTATTTTGATCTTAAAAGTGGCAAATTGATCTCTTCTATTTCTAGTGTAAATTCATTGATTACAAAAATTATCGAATATGATGAAACAAAAAATAATATTATTTCAATATATGATTCACGAAAAGAATCTAAAAGAATAAAATTTGAATATAATCAAAATAATTTACCAATAAAAATTTATTTAACAAATTCTAAAGTTTATTATACATTTGAGTATAGTGAAACAAAACTAGTAAAAATATATAAAGAAAATGGTAATGAGAAAAAAACAATCCATGAATTTTGGTACCATAATTTTTTAATGAATACGATTGTTAATTCAGAAGATTTGCAAGCAATAAAATTAGAATATAAAGCAAAGAGTGAAAGCAATGTATTAAAAAAAATTACTTTAGGAGCATTAAAAAAAGAACTTGTTGTTAAAAATGTGAATTCTGAAACATATTGTGGTGAGGACGATTATGTAGGTGAAAATGACTATGTTACAGATAGTTTAATAAGTTATAGTGGTAATTATTCATTAATAATGCCTGATGAATATATTTTATCATATGATGTATATGATTTTCAAAGTTCATATACAGAATTTGAAAATTTCAAAGGAATTAAGAATCGTTTATATTTTGATATTGATGGAAGAACTATTAGTAATTTAGAATATAATAACATATCTTCTGAAACACATTATTATACATCATCAAAGCCAACAGGATGGGAAATAGGAAAAGATGGCGATTCTAATATTTTTATTAATGATAAAAAAGCTAAAACCATTTATAAAAATGGAAATAAATATGTTTTAGATGTTAATGAAAACTTAAATAAATTTTTAGAAATATTTAACGATACAAATGAAGAAACATCAGAACATTTTACTGTCTCTTTTTGGCTAATGTTTAACAAAAATAATGATTCAACTCTCCTTGCTAAATTAAAATATAAATTAAATAAAACATCTTACGAAGAACATGTAATTATTAAAAACACCTTAGGAGGAGTATGGCAATATGTTTCAATACCATTAAATCTTGGTACAAGTCAAAAGACATTAGAAAATATTTTAATTGAATTAGATGTAGATGATAAACTTACTACAATTAATGATGAAATATATATTGCGGATGTAAGAATAAATAAAGGATGTCCTCAGATAATTTGTATTGATAATGCAAAAGTAAGCGATAAAACCTATGAAGAATTAAAAATAGGTAGTAATTTGTATTATTGCTGCGATGGTGAAGAAAGAAAAGTTACGTTATCACCTAAATTCTATTTAACAGAAGAAGATATTATAGCTACATATCGAAGCATATATTACTATATTCAAAATAATGCAACATCATATGAATTATTTTATTGTAACAAAACTAAAGTTATGGATGTTAGTTGGGTTAGTATGTTTCCATTTGATTTAACAAATGAAAACATAAGCAAAAATCATAAATATTATACTTTTAATTTCTTAGAATATGATGATACAGGAAATGGTAAAGTAACAAATACGCCAAATTACCATTTTAGAACAATCGATTTGGTTGCTATAAAAGATGATAAAAAATCTTATAGAATCACTGAAATTCAAAGAAAAGTTGAATCACGTGGTGACAATAGATATTATTTTAAAACATATACTTTAATGGGAATTGTTGAGAATAATGAATCTGTTGAAAGGTTGAATGAAACTAATTCCGTATGTAATGTAACGGAAGAAAACGATGATGGAACACAAACTAAAACAAATTATATTAAAAAAATATATAACAATAACAATGAACTAGAAAAAGAAGTTAATATCATCACAGAAAATATATATGATGAATATGGTAATATACTTAAAGTAATAACAAAGGCTGAAGGATCAACTGATGAAAAATTAACAAAAGAATATAACTATTGTGAAAATAATCCAATGCTAAATGAAAAAATTTATGAAATTATTGAAGATGGTAATATTATTTCAACAACCTATAATAGTAATGATACTATTAATAGCGTTACATTGGCGTATGACAAAAAGTATATTGATGGTAATGTTAAGCAAATTTCCAAAACTAAAATAAATATGATTAAATATTCTTATGATGATTTTGAAGATTTAATAAGTTTAAAATATTATGATAAAAATAATACATTAATTGGTGAAAATAAATTAACCTATAATAATCAAGGTTTGTTAAATAATTTAAGTGATAAAAGTGGTATTAGCTATGGGTTCATATATAATGCCTTTTCCGAGTTATGTGAAGTATATCAAAATAAAAAATTATTACAAAAAGAATTAATAAAATTATCAAATACAAATGATATTAATCAGACATTTTTATATCAAGGAAATAAAGAACTTTCATCAACTGAAACATACGACAAATACGGAAGAATTATATCTAGTGTATTCGATGCTAAAACAAATAATGAAATAATTGATAAAAAAGAGTTATTATTTGAATATGAAAATAATGGTGTAAATTTTTCAAAATCTTTGGAAAGAATTAAAAAAATTGTTGATCCATTTGCTAATAAAACTTATAATTATCAATATGATATAGTCAATAATGATGGTAGCACAACAATCACTATTGATTCTGGTGATAATAAAATAACTACTGAACCAAATGGAACAAAAATTTACCATATTGAAAATGATAAAAATGAAATAAAATATGTTTCTGAAAATGAAGATCAAATGAATAATAATCCTAAATATAGTTATAATTATATTAAATCAAAGGATTCAAATGAATGGACAAAGGATGTTTATCATTCTTATGATTATGTATATGATGACTTAGGAAGATTAATATGTAAAAAAGGAATAGCAGATGAATATAAAAATGCAACAATTACAATTAATAAAAATATTAATTATTATAAAAATTCTAATCTTCCAAAAGAAATTAGATATAACGTTAATTCAAAGTCAAGTCAAGAAGTTAATGCTGACATCATTTATGAGAATTCCTATGCAAAAGGTAATATTATAAAATTTAAGGAAATAGGCACTAGATTTCTACAAAATCCTAAAAATGATGATGCACTAAAAACAACATCTTTAGAAGAAGTTGACATAAGTTATGAATATGATGATAATAATAGGCTTATTAAAGAAACAAAATCAAATGGTGATACATTATTTTATAGCTATGGAATTAATTCTGGAATGATTGAAAAAGTATCTAAAAATAATTATGATAATGTCATTAAAGCCTTAACATATACCAGTGGTAAATTGACAAAAATAAATAATAATGATATAATTTATGATAGTTATGGCAACACTATAGGAATTGGTAATATTCAACTTACATATAATTCAAGAAATTTATTAGAAAATTATTTAGTTAATAATGAAAAAATAACGTTTGAATATAATTATCAAAAAATAAGATGCAAAAAAAGATGTAGCAATTATGAAGTTAATTATTATTTAGATGAAAATAAAATTATAGGTGAAGATGTTGTCGA
The DNA here is from genome assembly GCA_947591495.1 of uncultured Bacilli bacterium. Taxonomy (GTDB): domain Bacteria; phylum Bacillota_I; class Bacilli_A; order ML615J-28; family CAG-313; genus CAG-313. Next base: position 2,006 of record CANQDG010000032.1, on the reverse strand, counting down.
TTTAAAATCTAACAAAGTCATTAGAAAATTTAGGTATCTATATGATGCTGGTGGAGTATGTGGTATTAATTACATTATTGATGATATAGATCATTACTTTAATTTAGTAAAAGATTCATTAGGTAATATTTCTAAAGTCATGTATAGAGGAAAAATTATTGGTGAATATACATATGATGCATGGGGAAATTGTCAAGCAAAAGTATTTGAAGATACCAATCCTAATGAAATTGATAGATGTATTGTAAATAACAATCCATTTAGATATAAAGGGTATTATTATGATATTGAAACAGGACTCTTCTATTGCAACTCTAGGTATTATTCACCAGAACTATGTAGATGGTTAACACCTGATTCAATTGAATATTTAGATCCCGAATCTATTAATGGCTTAAACCTATATTGTTATTGTGCTAATAATCCAGTGATGTACATAGATCCTAGTGGGCATTCATGGGAATCTTTTTGGAATGGTGTAGGAGAATGGTTTAGTGATCATTGGAAAGAAATTGTGATTGGAACGGCTTTTATTATAGGTGGAGCATTGGTGACAGCATTTACAGCAGGAGCTGGAGTAGGGTTTATGGCTGCATTCGGAAGCGCATTGTTATCATCGACAATTCAAGTTGGTATAAGCATTGGCACAAGCGTTTTAGTTGGTGGTCTCGCTTCTGTTGCAAATGGAGGTAATTTTTTTGATAATGTAGGTGACAATATTGCTAATGCGTATATGTGGGGTGGTATTTTTTCTGGTGGCGCACAAATTCTTGGTGGTGTTTTTAGAATTGCTGCAAATAATGGAGTAATCACTGGAAGACATGGTGGGATTGATCTTGGCAATTCTGGTGTTAAAATATTATCTCCAGATAAAAATAACTGGGCAAAGGCAGGTGGAACTTTAATTAAATTTGGCGATGCTTTTAGAATGGATATAGGTGCTATGTGGGGATTACACATTCACATATTAAATTCTGCACATTTACCAATTGGCGCCATTATTGCTGGATTAATAGGAACAAAATATTAATTTAGGAGAAATACTAATGGAAAAACAAATTATTATAAAACATTTATATAATGATAAAAATTTCAAGATAAAAAATATTATTAGCTATTTAAAATTGTTTACAACATCATCAAACGATAAATTTATTTTTAATTTTGCCTTAAATAAAAATCAATCCATAATTATTGATGAAATAATGAATTTGAATCGTTTGAGTGGTATTAATTTTATTAATGTAGAAACACATAAAAAAAATAACAATTTTAATATTGTTAGTGATTTTAATAGTATTAAATATATAATTAATATTATAGAAAATTATGAACTAAATGCTATGATTTATTGTAACGATATTAAAATGTTTCTCAATGATAATGATGGTGATTTCATCATAATTAATACAAAACATGAAAAATATCAATTAATAAAAAATAAAACTAAATAAAAAACTGCAAATTACTTTCACAAGCAAAATAATTTTATTAAAATTAACATTATTAACAATTTTATTAGTTAAAATAAAAATTAATTATGATGTTGAAACAGGACTCTTCTATTGCAACTCTAGGTATTATTCACCAGAACTATGTAGATGGTTAACACCTGATTCAATTGATTATTTAGACCCTGAATCTATTAATGGCTTAAATCTATATTGTTATTGTGGTAATAATCCAGTGATGTACGTAGATCCTAGTGGACATTTTGCCATTACTGCATTAATCATTGGAGCTATAATTGGAGCTGCCATTGGTTTTGGAGTGGCTGCATATATAGATTATAAAGATGATGGAAAAATATTTAATGGTAGTGTAGAATGGTATGACTATTTAGGTGCTACAGTGTTAGGTGGAATAATCGGTGCAGGAGTAGGAGCTTTTGCTGGAATGAGTTTTTCAGCAACAATTCCAACTGGCTTTGCTTTGGCACAAACATCAACAGGAACAATGATGCTTGCAACTACTGGATCTATGACTTTAACTATAACTGGTGCGCA
>CANQDG010000031.1 GCA_947591495.1 uncultured Bacilli bacterium | reverse complement strand
GTAGAATCGACATAAATCGATTTCTACCATTAATTGTGCCACACAAAATAAACTGTAAAACTCAGGTTATACCATAATTATGATTTTTTTAAAATAAAATAAGTAAAATCTTTCATAATTTGCAAAAATTTTTTAAAATTCTAAAATGAACAAAAATCTTAAAAAATTTTTTTCATCTTTCTACAAAGTCATTTTTTTAGGATTTTTGCCTTGCTTTACTTGATTTTTTTAACATTTTTAGTAATATTTTTAAAAAATTGACAAAAACGACTATTTTTTAACATATAGCCGTTTTTACCATTTTTTTACTTAATTTTCTTCCACAATTGCTTGAGCAATTGTCAAATCTACTAAATCATTAAAACTTACTTTACTATCTAATTCTCCGGCCGCAATAATGATATCTTGTAACCGGTCAAACCCTTTACTTGAGAATATTGGATTAGTACACCATGCATTAATTGAACGATATCTTGTAACTACATTTACAAGTATATCTAATTCTACATCACTAAAGAATGGTTGAATTTCTTTTGCGATTTCTTCATCAGTTGCATTTTGAACAAATTGTTGACCTTTATATAAAGCTCTTGTAAATTTTTTTAATAATTCTTGATTATTCTTGAAATACTTAATCGATGTTGAATATGCAGTATAAGTGATTTCCCCTGCATAGTTTGCGGTTGGTGCTAATAAATAGGCTTTATTTTCTTTAACTAATGAACTTGCAGTAGGTTCAAATAAGGTTACAAAATCACCTTCACCTTTCAAAAATGATCCCGCAAGTGCCGCAAATGCTACATCGGTTCGTACATTGACATCTTTTGTATCATCATCTTGACCAACTTCTAATCCTGCTTCTTTTAAAATATATTCGAGCGTCATTTCTGGCACGCCACCTTTTCTTCCCCCAAGAATTGATTTACCCTTTAAATCTTGAAGAGTAAAATTGTCAATTTTTTCTCTACCAAAAATAAAGTTACCATCTGTTCTCGTAAGTTGTGCAAAATTTATTAAATAATTATCTTTGTTTTGTTTATATAAATAAATCGTAGGTTCAGGGCCTTGTAAACCAATTTGTACATCTCCTGATAAAAGGGCTGCAGTAACTTTATCAGCTCCATTAGCATTAATCAAATCAATTTTAATTCCTTCTTCTTCAAAATAACCTTTATTAATTGCTACATATTGCGGAGCATAAAATACTGAACGAGCAACCTCTGCTAATTTAACTTTGGTTAAATTATTCTTTTTACAACCAAATAAAGTAATTGATAATAAACATAAGCTTAAAATAGATAAAACTTTTTTCACTAATTTCTCTTCTTTCTAATTTTTTTCTCAATTAAATTGACAACCTCATACATTAAAAAGGAAATTATTGCTAAAACTAACACTCCCATCATAACTAATTCCATATTGAAAACTTGCGTTCCATATAAAATTAAATAGCCAATCCCATACTTTGAAACAATAAATTCACCAACGATTACCCCTACCCAACTCATACCAATATTAATTTTAATAATATTAATAAGATTACCAAGATTTGCGGGAATAATTAATTTAGTTAAAATTTGCCATTTAGTTGCTTTAAAACTTTGTAACATTCTTATTTTTTCAACTTCAACATTGATAAAATAATTATAAGCTGAAATAATTGTTAATATTAAAGAAATCGAAATTGCTACAACCGTAATACCTTTTATTCCTGTTCCAACCCAAATAATAAGAATGGGAGCAAGTGCTGTTTTAGGAAGGGCATTACCGACGATAAGAAAAGGATCTAATATCTTTGCAATCGTATTATTCCACCATAAAATTGTCGCAATTACAATACCTAAAATTGTACCAATTATTAATCCTAACATTGTTTCTAATAAAGAAATACCAATATGTTTAAAAATCTCACCTGTTTTAAAATAATTAATTAATAATTTTATAACACTGCTAGGTTTGCTAAACAAAAAGCTATCAATCCATCCCCATCTTGATGCTAGTTCCCAAAGAAAAAGTAATAAAAGTAATAGACAAATTTGACTAATAATAATTTTAAAAGCTAATTTTCTTTTTTGTTTAAGGAAGTTATTGTTCATTTAATAGCCCCCAAATTACATCAAAATATTGCGCAAATTCTTGTGATTTTCTTTTTTCGAGTGGGGTCGTAGCACTATCAATTTTTATTTCAATGATTTTCTTTAATTTAGCTGGACGATGGCTTAAAACGATTACACGATCAGCCATCCCAATTGCTTCACTAATATCATGTGTTACAAGTAAGGTTGATACCTTCTGATCTTTAATTATTTGATAAATATCATTGCTTACATTAATTCTCGTTTGATAATCAAGCGCCGAAAATGGTTCATCTAATAATAAAATGTTGGGACTTGTTGCTAGTGTTCGTATTAATGCTATGCGTTGTCGCATTCCACCTGATAGTTCTTGGGGATAGTTATTGATAAAATCAATCAATTCATATTTTGTTAACAATTCTTTTACTCTTTCTCGTTTTTTTTCATCTTTATCTTTTTTTATTTCTAAGCCTATTAAGATATTTTTCCAAACTGTTCGCCAATTAAATAGATGATCATGTTGAAACATATAACCAATATCTCCTTCAACTATAACCTCTCCACTGGTAGGTTTTAGTAATTTAGAAATAATATTTAGAAGAGTCGATTTACCTGATCCACTAGGTCCGACAATTGCTACGATTTCTCCTTCATTAACATCAAAACTAATATTATCTAATACATCTAATGCTCCCAGTTCTGTATAAAAAGTTTTATTTACATTAATTAATTCTAATGTTTTCATATCCCACCTCTTTTCAAGTACACTTTATAATATTATGATTTAGTAAAAAAGGTGTAGGCAAAAAAAACATCAGTAAAAACTGATGTTTAAGTAACTTTAATATTTAATTTTTTTAATAACAGGACCTTTTTTCTTCGGTTGTTTTACTTTATTTTTATTAATTTCACGATTTAATTCTATTCTTTTGATTAATAATTCCGTACCTAACATTAAAGAAAGTGATAAAATAACCATACTAACCGAAAGCCATAAAGCTGTTGCATCAACGCATTCTTTACTTTCGCGCTGAACTATCCATGTTAAATTAGAATATTCAAACAAATTATACATTGTTGTATCAAAAATAGGGGTTCCATTAATTGATAAAATAATCAAAGTAGTAGATAAAATCCACATTAAAATACAAACAATAGCTTTCTTTTTATTTAAAGGTAGACAAGCTCTAGTCATAACAATTAGGACCGTAAAGGTTGCGGTTATAGCAACAACTGTTTTAATTTCTTTAACTTGAAAACCATAAGGTTTAGCCAATATATAAGAAAAAACAATTGCACCTATAACGCCTACCGCACCAGGCAAAGCATTTCTAATCGCATTTTTTAAAAAGTTACCTTTAATTGGGGCGTCATTTTGTTGGACAGCAAGAAAAATCGATGGAATACCAATAGCAAACATTTCAACTATCAATAATTGTTTAGCTCCGGCAAAAGGGAATGTGCCATTACCATCAGGTCCAAAAGCACTAAAGAAGCGACAAGCTGTAAGAACAGCTAGAACTGTCATAAACAACGTTTTAACTAAATATAACATAGCTGTTTGTTGAACATTATTAATAACTCTTCGTCCTTCACTAACAATTTTAGGCATTGAAGCAAAATTAGAATCTAATAAAACTAATTGTGCAACATTTTTAACCGCATCATTACCAGATGCCATCGCAACGCTACAATCAGCCGTTTTTAAAGCTGGTATATCGTTAACACCATCACCTGTCATTGCTACTGTTTTACCTGCTTCTTTTAAAGCTGTTACTAATAATTTCTTTTGTTCAGGTTTAACCCGTCCAAAAACAGTAAATTTAGTAGCTGCCGCAATTATTTCTTCATCACTCATACCATCTAAACTTATACACTTTTCGGCATTTTCAATGCCTACTCTTCTTGCTACTTCAGCGACTGTTATTGGATTATCACCCGAAATAACTTTAACTTCGACACCATTATCTTTAAAATATTGAATCGTATCTAAAGCTTCTTCTCTAATTTGATCTTCTATTAAGATTAAGGCTAATAATCTAGGTAAACGTTGAATTTTACCATCTTTAAAAGGAAGAGATGATTGAGCTAAGGCTATTACTCTTAATCCTTGATTAGCATAATCACCAATAATTGGTGAATATTTTTCGAAACTTCCCTTTAGTACAAATTCAGGTGCACCAATAATATAATTTTCACCATTACCAAAACTTACCGCACTATATTTACGATCAGATGAAAAAGGAATTACTTCAGTTGCTTTCATACAACTTTTTGTACCAAAATAATTAACTAAAGCTTGGGCGGTCGCATTTGTTTCTTGTAAAGCGGCATTCATTGAACTAATAATATCTTCTATTGGCAAAGTATGAGCTTTACTCATTTCATCGTATTTAACAACTGTCATTTGACCATTAGTAATTGTACCAGTTTTATCTAAACATAATACATTGACACGTGCTAACATTTCAATACAATAAACATCTTGTACTAAAGTATTATTTTTGCTTAATCTAACAACCCCAACTGATAAAGCCACAGAAGTTAAAAGATAAAGTCCAGCTGGTATCATACCTATTATAGCTGCCGAAGTTGGCTTAATTGCTTTAACATACTCTTCTTTAAAATGGTCTAATTGATTAATTATAGTACCATCTTTAATTGCTCTTATAAAGTCGGCAGTAGGCCATTCGGTAAAAAACATCACTAAGGAAGTAACGACAATGAAAATGGCTAAAACAAATAAAAGTTTTTTAAGACTATTTAAAATTTGTGAATTAGGAGCAACATATTTTTTAGCTTGTGATGTCAATTTACTAATTTCATTAGCACGTCCTACATGTTCTACTCTAGCATATGATGAACCTGACACCATAAAACTTCCTGAAAAAAGCATATCGCCTGGACGTTTTTTAATAGGCACTGATTCACCTGTAAGTTGTGATTCGTTAACTTCTACTTCACCTTCTAATAATACGGCGTCCGCAACAATTTGTACACCAGGAGTTACATACATTATATCATCTAAAACAACTTCTGTTTCACCTACAGTAATTTTTTCCCCATTTCTAACTAAAGTTACACGAGGATTGGTCATTAATTGCAAGCGATTAATTGCTAATTTAGATCGTGTTTCTTGAATAATACCTATAACTAAATTAACTGTTACAATTGCTAAAAACATAAAATCAGTAACACCAAATTTTGTTACATTATATTTGCTATTCCACTTGTTAGCAAGAAGTAATAAAAATAAAACGATAATATATAAAACATTAAAAAAGGTAAAAGTGTTTTTGGCAAAAACTTTTAAAATTGTTTTAAACGTTTTACTGAAATTAGATTCAATAACACCTTCTATATTAACTTGGAGATTTTCTTTTCTCTCTTCAACTTCTTGATTTGTTAAACCTTTTTTGTAGTCATTATTTTTAAAATATAATGGTTCTTTTCGATCTGTGCTATAATTACCATAAACAGTTCTTCTTTTCTTTTTGGGCTTTTTTTCATTATTGTCAACTAATTTTTTACTATCCTTTGACATATTTCTTAATCCTTTCGCACAAATATATTTATATTATATCATTTTTGCATTTTTTATCAAAGTAAAAGACTACTAATATTTTTTTATTTAATATTTTACATTTTTTATCTTTTATGATAAAATTACTTAAAAGAGGTGACATTATGAAAAAAATAATAATTGGCATTAGTCCTCGATTTGCAAATGATGCAAATTATCATTATCTTAAAGTTAATTTTGATTATATAAAACAAATACTATCACGAAATGCTATTCCCTTCATTTTATTAGATGGACCACTTTTGGAAGAATCACTTAAAATGTGTGATGGATTCTTTATTATTGGTGGTGATGATATTGATCCCCAATATTACCATCAAACTAATAAAGATAATCTTTCTAAAAATATTGACCCTTTAGTTGACCAAATAGACAAAAAAATACTCGAATATGCTAAAATCCATCAAATTCCAACTTTAGGCATTTGTCGCGGTATTCAAGCAATGGCTGCTTTTATGAATGGTTCATTATTCCAAGATATCGATAATGCTAAATTAAATCATCCATCTTCTGATCGTAAACATTACGTAACAAAAGTTAATTCAACAAAACTTACTAATTTACTACCAGATACTTTTTTAGTCAATACCTATCATCATCAAGCCGTGGATAAAGTTCCGGATGGTTTTATCGTAACCTATCGTAATAATGATGTAATTGAAGCTATTGAACATACTTCTTTACCTTTTATTGGTGTTCAGTGGCATCCTGAACGTTATTATACTGAAACTTCAAAAATTATTTTTGATTATTTTTTTAATTTAGTAACGGATAATTTTAAAAATTAAATTTATATAAAAAAATCTTATTAATTCTAGGATTAATAAGATTTTTTATTAGATTTTTTAATTAATCTTTCTTGTATTCAGCAACAATTTTATCTACTAAATTACTAGGTACGTCATCATATCTAATAAATTTACGTGAAAATTTACCACTGCCTTGTGTCATAGCCTTTAAGTCGATTGAATAATTAATAATTTCAGCTTCAGGAATATGGGCAGTTATAGTGGTTTTTCCAGTACCTGTTGGTTCCATACCCATAACAGAACCACGACGTTGTGGAATATCACCCATGATATCACCTACATATTCATCTTTAACTGTAATTTTAACTTCCATAATAGGTTCAAGAATTGTTGGTTTAATAACTTTACATGCTTCTTTAAAAGCAAGGGAAGCCGCAATTTTAAATGAAATTTCATTTGAATCAACTGGATGATATGAACCATCATATAAAACAGCCCGAACACCTATAACTGGGAAGCCCGCAATTGGACCATGTTCAAGCGTATCAATTAAACCTTTTTCAACTGCTGGGAAGAAATTTTTTGGAACTGCTCCACCAACTACTTCAGATGCAAATTCAAAGTCTTTATCAGCAAGCGGTTCAAAACGAATCCAAACATCACCGAATTGACCAGCACCACCTGATTGTTTCTTGTGACGACCTTGAGCAGAACCTACTTTTCTAATTGTCTCACGATATACAATTTTTTGGTCACTAATGTCAACATCAACTTTAAACATATTTTTCATCTTTTCTAAGATATAACCAATATGAGTCATACCTTGACCACCAACTAAAAGTTGCGATGTTTCTGGATTTCGTTTTACTTCAAAAGAAGGATCTTCTAAATTTAATTTTTGTAAAGCGGCTGAAATCTTATCTTCATCTTGTTTAGTCTTAGCTTGAATTGCTACATAAATAACTGGCGTTGGAATTTCTGGTGCTTGATATTGAATAACGGCTTTTTTATCACAAATGGTATCACCGGTTTTAATATCGCCTGATTTTGTCATAACGCCAATATCGCCTGCATGCAATACGTCAATCGCAAATTGGTTTTTACCTTGAATACCAGAAATAGATCCAATTTTTACAACTTGATCAGAATTTGGAATATAAGCTTCTGTTAAACCTTTAGTTGTACCAGAATATACTTTGAAAAAATTAATGGTACCTAAGAAAGGATCAACAACAGTTTTAAATACATAACCAGAAAAAGGACTATCATCTTTAGTTTCTTTTTGAACTGTATTACCAGTTTTAGGATCTAAACCGCTTGCAGGTTTTAAATCGGCAGGTGATGGTAAATAATTACAAATATTATCTAATAAATTCTTAACACCCATATTTTTTAAGCCAGAACCAATTAATAGAGGGAAAATATCGCAATTTAATAAGGCACTACGTAAACCTTTAACAATTTCTTCATCGGTTAAAGTTTCACCTGCGAAATATTTTTCCATTACCTCTTCATCTTGGCTAGCTACAATTTCTAAGAATTTTTCATATAATTCATCTACTTGGGCTTGGTATTCACTAGGAATATCTTTTTCTTGTTCACTTTCACCAAAATAAGCTTTTTTATTAACAATATCAATATATCCTTGATAATCATTTTCTTTACCCATTGGAATAACAAAAGGTATAACTTTAGAACCTAAATCATTTATTACTTTATCAATAATATTATTAAATTTAATATTTTCTTTTTCAATTTTATTTAAGAATAAAATTGTAGGAATATGACGTTCTTGTAATTCATCCCAAACTCTTTCGGTTCCTACTTCAACACCTTTTTGAGCATCTAATAAAACAACTGCACCTTTTACCACCATCAAATCTTGGGTAAGTTCACCAACAAATTCTTCTGAACCGGGGGTGTCTAAAAAGTTAATTTTATAATCGTTCCATTCAATTGGTATTAATGAGGTTGATAAAGAAGTAAGTCGATTCTGTTCTTCAACTAAATAGTCAGAAACAGTATTTTTTCTTTCTACTTCACCTTTTTTAGCTATTGCTTTACTTAAAAATAGCATTGATTCAACAAGACTAGTTTTACCACTTCCTAAATGGCCAAGTAAAGCAACATTACGAATCTTCGTGGTCAAATATTCTTTCATAATTTTCCTCCTCTATGCTTTTATTCAACTACACTATTTAATTATATATCAATACTACTTATATTTCAAATAATTAAATAATTTTTTTGAAAACGTATACATTTTTTATTTGATAAACAAAAATGTCGATAGCAACACCGACATTTAATTAAATAATATTTTATATTTTATAATTTATAATAATCATCAACGTTTAAAACAAAAATAGTAGCTCCATTGACTAAAACATCTGCCGACATAAATGAAAAAATATTTAAATCACCTGGCTCACCGGCGGAAACTTTCTTTTTTCTTGTTTTAGCATACATTCCTACAATTTCCTTAACTCTAGCGACTTTATCATCTTCTACTCCTAACAATAACGTGGTGTTACCATTTTTTAATAAACCACCCGTAGATGATAGTTTTGTTACATAATATTTTTCCTTTAACAATGCTTGAATGACGTTTTTGACATCCTCATTGCTAATGATGATTAACATCATTTTCATAGTCTCACCTCATAAATATTTTATCATAAATTTTTCAAAAAGTAAATTTATTAGAATTATTTCATCATCAATAAGGCAATTTAAGACTTTCCATTTGAAGATTTTATCTTTTTTTGATATAATAAATATATTTAAAGGATGTGATATATTGCTAATTAAATTATTAAAAAAGGGATTACTTTTTTCAATTGTTATTTTTAGCGCTATATTTTTTAGCGGTTGTAAGAAAAATGCAAATAATTATCTTAATAATCCCATTGCTATTGTTTATATTGATAACAAACCCTATATTTTAAACAATGATCAATCACTTTATGATTTATCAGAATATGATAGCATTATGCCTTATTTTTCCGACTACTTAATCGTTAAAAAGGATAATCTTTTTGGTTATATAAAAAATACAGGTGAACCTATTACACCTATTTGTTATACGGAAGCTTATCCTTTTAGTGAAGAAAAAGCGGTTGTTGCTATTGGTAGCAATTTCTATTTAATTGATGATGCTGGTCAAACCATTTATACTTTCGATAGTGGCGTATCATCCGTAGCATCTTTTTCTGATGGCTTTCTTGCTATAATTAAAGATCATAAATGCGGATACCTTGTTTATGATGCAGAAAAGCAAAGTTTTTCTTATCTTTATCATCCTCAAGATGTTACTCAAACCCTTGATGAGGCTAACTTTATTTACGATTATTGTGGGGATTTTAATGAAGGGTATGCGGTAGTGGGAACTCTTGATGAAAATCAAAAATTAAAATATACTCATATTGATAATAATGGTAATTATTTGTATGATTTACAATGGGACTATGCTAATAACTTTGTTAATGGCTATGCCGTAGTTGGTAATTACATGAATTATAAAGTACGTGTTTATTGTAGTGATATTATTGGCGGGGATTTTGAAGATAAATTTGATGATCTCGCAAATGGTAATATTCAAATGATGACTTATATGTATGTTAGACCTGATGGCACTTATCTTAGTGAACAAACAAGCAATGCTGATGGCACAATTTCTAATACTCCTAAATATTTTGCGATGGCTCGTGATTTTAATAATGATGTAGCATTAGTAGCCCAAATATATCTTTTTAGTAATGAAAAGCATTACAATCATAATTATAATTTTTCTAGTGAAAACTTCTTTTATAATTATAATTTTATCGATCATGATGGTAATTTTATTGTATCTGATAACATCCCCAATAATTGGCGAAAAGGTAGTTGCCTATATGATGATTTTTTTGTTTTTAATGATTACTACATTGCCACTTATTTTTCCATTCCTAGCAATTCATGGTCCATTAAAAATATGCCAATTGATCAAGCTTATGATTTTTCTGCCATTACTGATACTAGTTTTGATTTAAAAAAATATTCTCCTAATGAACCTAATTATGATGAACTCATCCTTAATGATTTCCCCTGGATTAAAGATTATCTAACCGATTATTGTGCTCAAGGAAGAACGCCATCTTATGTTACCGATCGTGCTGTTCATCCTTATCGTATTTCTAAGTTTCAAACTTCAAAATACATTTTAGATAGTTCTTCTAGTGAACCACTTTTACTTGCTAAAGCTGAAATATTTAGTGGATTCAAAGATTCTTATGGTTTAATTGGTCTTACCCTTGTTGATAGTGTTGTTAAAGATGATAATGGTAATGATGTTATAGATGAAAATGGCAACATACAAACCATTAAAAAACCACTTTTATCGTATATTATTCCCCCATTATATGATGAAATTATCTTTTAGAGGTGCTTCATGATCTTATTAAATAATATAAATAAATTTTATAATAGTGGTAATCAAAGATATCATGCTTTAAAAGATATCAATATTCAATTTCCTGATAAAGGCTTAGTCTTTATTGTGGGAAAAAGTGGCTCTGGTAAATCAACTCTACTTAATGTTATTGGTGGAATTGATGCATATGATTCAGGCGAATTAATCATTGACAATATTAATACGAAAAATTTTTCACGAAGCGATTATAATGCTTATCGTAATACTTATATTGGTTTTATCTTTCAAGAATTTAATGTTATTAAAAACCTTACTGTTTTTGAAAATGTAGCTTTATCATTACAATTAAAGCATGAAAATCTTAAAGAAAATCACAATCTAATTATTGAAACCCTCGAAATGGTTGGTTTAAAAGATAAAGCAAATCGTAAAATGAATCAACTATCGGGTGGTGAAAGGCAGAGGGTTGCGATTGCGCGCGCACTTGTTAAAAAACCAAAAGTGTTAATCGCTGATGAACCTACTGGTAATCTTGATCGTAAAAATCGCGATATTGTTATGAACATTTTAAATGATTTATCTAAAAATCATCTTGTCATTGTTGTAACCCATGATAAAAAGCTTACCGAAAATTATGAATGTGATGAAATCATTTTAAAAGATGGTCAGATTATCTCTAATAGCCTAAATAATAAAAAAGTTGAAAAAACAATAACTAAAAAAACGCAAGATGATTTAAAAGCTATTCAACCATCCTTTTTAACTTCGATTAATCTTTCATTTAAAAATTTAAAACAAAATCTTATGCGTTTTATTTTTATTGTTCTCTTCTTCGCCATTGCTTTAGTTTTTTCTAGCACTACGATCAATTTGTATTTTTCTAATGCTACTGCTGATTATGTCAATTTTCAAATGCAATATGATAATTGCTATATTAACCTTAGTAAAACTGAATCAATCTATAAACAAGATATAAAAACTGGTTTTTTTAGAAATGAAACCGAAGAATATGAAAAACTAATTAATTCACTAAACCCATCTGATAATGATAATGAAGAGGAAACTAATACTAATTTTCAAATCTATAAAATGATTAAAAATCCTCTTTCAATTAAAAAAACCGATACTAATTTATCTCTTAGTGATGAAGCAGCTTTAAAATATAAAGATCAAATCGATAATATTATTATTATTGATGATTTAGATAAATTGAATGATTACCAAATTGATAAAATTAATAACCAAATATCTTCATCGCGAATGGATGCGAGTTGTTATATTACTGATTACTTAGCTGATGCTTTAATTGCATATGATTATTTTAATGATGGTGGACCTGCTGAAGATGAACAATTAGTCGACTATTTTGCTAATAAATATCTTCATGATGATGCTTTTAATTACAATATATATTTACTAGGTATTATTAAGACTAATTATGCCATTTTTAAAGATGCTAGTTTAAGTGATTCGAATGTTTATGCAAGTTATTATGATAATTTAGTTTTTTATAATTCACTTTTCTTTTTAAGAGACTCTTATGCTTCTGTAAATGATGATAATAAATTTATTTCAACTAGAAATATAAACTATATTGTTGATGATTTTGTTTATTCAGCCTTAAATAATACGGGTATTATTAATGATACAATTGTTACTTATTATCAAAACAATCCTCTTTTAAAAGGATTTAGACCGGTTGCTAAAGCAACTGAGGATGATTTAGATCAAATTGCTGTATCAACAGGTTTTTTAAAGGCAATTTGTGATTATGATATCGATGAACTTGTTATTAATACCGATTCATCAAGTGGTTTAGATTTTGCTTTAGAAAATCCGGAAACCCAAATGCCTGAAGTTTTTACTTTTTATGGCTATCGCCGAATCCTATCCCGTTTTTCTTGTGAAGTCGTAGGAATTGTGGAAGATGAAAGACCAATTTTATACTTTTGCAATCCAGCTGAAACAACTATGTATTTTAATTATTTAAAAACATCTTTTTCGGATTATGATAACTCTCTAAAGTTTGGTGGTAATTTAATTATTAAAATAACCGAAGACACCAATAATATGGCCCTTTATCAAAGTCTAAGAGCTAATAATATTAACCTTGATAATATATCATACATTAAACTTCAACTTGTTAATCAGTTTATTGATGACAATCTTATTCTCTTTTTAGGTATCTTTTTTGCCTTGTTAATGTTTAGTATTTTAATGATTTTTAATTTTGTTGTTATTACAATTAAAAATAGCACCCGTGATATTGGCATTTATATGTCACTTGGAATGAGTGGTTTCCGTATTGCATGTATTTATTTAATCCAAGTATTATTGGAAAGCACCATTGCTTTTATCGTTTCCTTAATCGGTTCTTCGATTTTCTTAAATGCCTTAAATAATAGTTTAAGTAGTGATGCTTCACTTTTAATTCAACAATATTATAATATCGCTATTGCACCAATTGATTTTAAAATATTTAATATTAATTTTATTAGCGTTTTAATTTCTTTTGTAATTGCTTATTTAGTTCCACTTTTATCTATTTCAATTCCGCTTATTAATCTATCACTTAAGCGACCTATTGACATATTAAAGGCATCATAGGAGGAAAATATGATTAGATTAGTAAATGTTAATAAATATTATCAAACCGGTAATGATAAAATTCATGTTATTAAAAATTTAAATTATGTTTTTCCTAATACAGGCTTAATTTTTATTTTAGGTCCAAGTGGATCGGGTAAAACAACCCTTTTAAATCTTCTTGGCGGATTAGATAATGCTGATAGTGGTGAAATTTGGATTGAAAATCGAGAAATTTCTACTTTTACTAAAAAAGAGCGAAGTTATTACTTAAATAGTTATCTCGGATTCGTTTTTCAAGAATATAATATTTTAAAAGATCTTAACTTAAAAGACAATATTAAACTTGCACTAGATATTCAAAATATCAAAGGCAAAAAAGCTAAAGAAAAAATTAATCAAATCATTAAGGAAGTTGGATTAGATGGTTTAGAAAAACGGAAAGTTAATCAGCTTTCCGGTGGACAAAAACAGCGAATAGCTATTGCTAGAGCCCTTGTTAAAGAACCTAATTTAATTATAGCTGATGAACCAACAGGTAATCTTGATAGTGAAAATAGCACAAAAATATTTGAACTTTTTAAAAAACTTTCTAAGAATCGTTTAATCATTATTGTAAGTCATGATGATGAGGCAGCTAAATTATATGCTGATGATATTTTAAAAGTTGATACCGCTAACTTAAATAGTGAAGAAACTTCTAGTGATTTAACTATTGAGTCACAAGTTGATATTCCTACCATTTCTTATGAAAGTAAACTTTATCTTGAAAAAACCAAAACACCTTTTAATTCTATTCTAAAATTATCAGCTATTAATATGTGGAAAAAGAAATTTCGA
Source organism: uncultured Bacilli bacterium (assembly GCA_947591495.1). Taxonomy (GTDB): domain Bacteria; phylum Bacillota_I; class Bacilli_A; order ML615J-28; family CAG-313; genus CAG-313. Next base: position 3,585 of record CANQDG010000031.1, on the reverse strand, counting down.
TACTTATTAATGCTCATTATTACAACTATTAGTTTAGTTTTCTTATCATTTGCCATTGAACTAAATGGTGATAAATTATATCAAAATGTTTACACGACAATTAATAATAACGTCAATTATACTGATATTTATCAATATCACCCTAAATCTACTGATAACATTAATCAAGATTTTTATACCAAATATAATAAAGGTGAATTAATGAACAATTCTTATGATATTATCAAAAATATTGATGATAGTGTTATTGTTCACAAATATCAGCCCGTTTCTTTAGATTACGCTAAATACAACGTTGAAAAAGCCAACTTCTTTTATACAGGTAAAATTAACACTTTAATTTGTTATGATTATACTAATCATTATAAATTAATTTCTGGTACTTTGCCTAATCCTAGTGAACCTGAAATATTAATAACCGATTATTTAGTAGAAGCTTTAAAATTTTTTGGTGTTATTGATATTAGTTCAACAGTTTACAATATTTTAGGCAAATACCTTAACTTAGGTTATAATATTGATTTTAAAATTGTCGGAGTTGTTGAAACTAATTATCGTAAATGGCAACATTTAATCAAAGAAAATTTAAATTATGAAGTAAATTATTATGATAAAGATATGCAAGGTTTTGAATATGACCATATTATGATGAATTCAATTATCGTTGGTGAAACATATTATGATTATATTTTAAATAATTCGTTTAATAATTCTCATATTAATGCCGGATTTTATGAACTTAATAACAATAATTTAACTATTTACAATAATGAAAGAATTACTGATGGATCAATACCTATTAATTATGATGAAATAGTTTTACCTAATGCCTATTTAGAACAAATTATTAATTACCATTTTGATTATTCTTGGGAAAGACAATCTTATATTAGATATCAATTATTAAATTCCTACATCAACATATCATTTACTTATAATCAAGTAGATTTAGATGGCAATCTTTATAATATTGAAACTAGTTATAAATATAAAATTGTTGGATTAACTGATGCGAATGACTTTTTAATAACTTCCGAAAATTATTCTGATTTCTTAAATGTAATTAATCTTGCAAAAGCTAATAATAAGAAAGAAAATATAATTATTGAATTAAGCAATGATCCTAGTGTCGTATTGAAGCAATTTAAAAATTTATATAATAATGATTATCATTTTATTATTGATATTTTTAAATATCGTGATTCAATTGATAGTTATAATGTCGATCCAATGATTGAATTTATTTCTAGAGGTGGACTAATCGTCTTTACCATTTTAACAATTGGTATCTTATGGACCATTATTTCCATCGAAATTGTTGATTCACGAAAAGAAATAGGTATTATGCGATCTATGGGATTAAGTGGATTTAAAATATCTCTTATCTTTGTTTTTCAATCGTTATTTGTTAACGTTATATCATACTTAATTTCTATTCCGATTTCGCAAGTTATAATTTCTTCCTATGGTATAGGAATTATGGACTCTTTAGGTGAAATATCGTTATCTTTATATACTTTAACTTATCGTTCACCAATCATCTTATTTATTTTCATTATTGTTATAACGTTAATATCATCAATTTTACCATTAATAAAAATTTTATCAAAGAAAATTATCAACGTAATTAATGAACGTGAAAATTAATTAATAATGGTCAAAATCTTCTTCCTCTAAACATCAATAGTTTAGAGGAAGTTTTTTAGTATTATTTTTACTTATTTTAACAAATTATGATATAATAAACATATCTTGTCAAGTTAAATAAGCAAAAAGTGTATTATCACTTTTTCTTTAGAGATTATTAAGAACAATAAATAGTTTATTAGGTGAATTGCATATGATAAAAACCATAATTGATATTATTACTGATGAAAATTTTATTGGTGCTATTTTAACATCATTATTTTTTATTTTTTTAGGGTTTATTTTAACGCGTAAAAAAATTATTGATAGCAAAGGCAAAAACTTTTTATCTTTTCTTGTTTTAAAAATTGCCCTTCCAGCTATGGCTTTTTCCGCATTTATGAGTGATTTTCAAAGTGCTGACTTTGTAAAACATATTATGGTTTTTCTAATTTCCCTATTTCTTTATATCCTTTTTTTAATTATTTGCCAAATTTTCTTAATTGGTCAAGATAAAAATCGTCGCCGTGTCATTGCCATTTTAATGGTCGTAGGTCAACTTACTTTTTTTGCGATACCGGTTTTAAAAACCATTTACGTTGGTAATTATTCTGAAGTAATGATTCCTGCTAATATGATGACCCTTTCTTTTAGGTTTGTTCTTTACCTTTATTGTTATTTTACAATATCTAAACTGAGCTTTTCTAAAGCTGAATTACGCAAAACAATTAAAAACATTTTTCTAAATCCAGTTATGATTGCTATGTTTGTTGGCTTATTTATTTGGCTAACCCAAAATATTAGTTTTATGCCTAAAATTATCCGTGATGATAAATCATATAGTTTTTTACGAATTGATCAAAGCCTTCCAAGTCTTTTTATCGTAATTACTAAAGCGGAAAGTTTAACAACTCCCCTTGCAATGGTAATTATCGGCACAATTCTTGGCGAAGCTAAAATAATGGAAGCTTTAAAAGATAAATTGAGTTGGTTAATCACTATTATTAAAACTTTAGTTGTTCCAATTAGTGCCCTACTTATTATTGTTTTATTGCAAGCAATTAAAGTTATTCATTTTAGTGAATATGAACTTTCCGTGATTGTTTTAGGACTAGCAGCACCTTTGTCGGCTGTAGTTAGTACTTATTGTTATAAATATGATAATGAAGCAGCTTTATCAAGTAGAGTTTGTTTTCTTTCAACTATTTTGTGTATTTTTACCTATCCTTTCTTATTTATTATGATTAAGTTATTTTTACAACTACCTATTTTTAATTAGAAAACATAAATGAAGCATCAATAATAAAAAGCCTATCAAAAATTTTTGATAGACTTTTTTTCTAAATTATAGTTTAAATGATATTTTATATTAGATAATTAATGAGTAAAAATAAAATTTTTTGTGTTTATTTTTCTGCATAAAATTATCGCAATCTTAAATCTTTTAATTGTTGAATAAATTCTTCATCAAATATCTTAAAATAGTTGATGATTTCATCAAGATAATTTTTTCTTATTGTAAAGCCAAAGATAGATTATTCGTTATTTTTTTCAAACTTTAAGTCTTTAACCCTTCATACTTTTTATATATAAAATATATAGTTTTAAATTCTTCAAAAGTAATTGCGTGGCCACCTACTACATTTCCGTATGATACACCTGGTCTTCCAGGCTTAAATTTTTTATTTTTAATATCAACATAATACCAAGGGCACCCCCAAAATCCTGCAGTGCAATCAAAACCTTCTTCCTTTAAGAAATGCACAACCCCATTGATGTTTCTCCCATTAGTATCTAAATTGCCTTTAAAGTCATCATAAAATACTAAAAAATAATCATAATACTCTTTCATAATTTTAGTCTCGCCTTTTTTCATATTTTTGCGGGCGATTACGGCTCGTCCGCTTGCCGTGTTTGCGGGTTTCCTGTTCGGTCGCCGCGCGGTCGTCCTGTTCGGAC
>CANQDG010000030.1 GCA_947591495.1 uncultured Bacilli bacterium | reverse complement strand
AAAACCTGTGAAAATGTATAGGGAGACCCTACACTTCTTCACAGGTTCCTAAAACCCTACAGAAATTCACATATCCTAAAAATTCACTTATGAAAATCATAGGTGAATTTTTTATTTTTAAAATTTTAAAAAAGTAGTATTATTTAAAACTATTTATAAAAAATTAAGGTAAAAATTGTCTTTTTTACCGCTTTTTTTTATCAATTATTAAAAATTTTTTTAAAAAAATTAAAATGTAAGCGGTATCATTTGTTAATCACTACATTATTTTTTGGAATTATTATATAATAGTATAATAATACATGTAATTTGGCATATATTATAAATTTTGAAAAATCTAAGTAAAAATAGAAAGAAGAGGTAAAAATTAATGATCAAGAAAATTAGCTTAATTTTATGTACATTATTAAGTCTGCTTGGCTTTTGTGCTTGTAAGCGAACATCTGAAGATGTTAAACATAAAATTGAGTATGTTTTAGATGGAGGAATTAATAATCCAGGTAATCCGGCCGAATTTACCGAAGGTAAAGAAGTTCAGTTATTAGCACCATCTAAAGATGGATATGATTTTATTGGTTGGTTTATTAATGATCAAAAAGTTGAATCGATTAGCAGTAATCAAAAAACTGATGTTACCGTTACGGCTAAATGGGAACTTAGTGTTAACCCTCCTGTATACAATACCAAAATTACAATTGATGGACCAACGGAGGTTAAAAGTGGTAAATCCATTAAATTAACAGCTACCGTAACTGATGCGCCTGATCCAACTGTTACTTGGACAATTACCCAAGGTAATGAATATGCGACAATTTCTGCTGATGGTACTCTTACAGCAGGTAATGTGAGCGATGATAAAATTGTTGAAGTAACCGCCACTAGTAACTACAATAGGGAAATAACAAACAAAGTTATTATAACAATTGTTGCTAGTGAACCTGTTTTATTAACGCAAGAAATGCTCGATGTTTTAAAAGAAGATAAAATTGGTTTTGAAGGCTATGTTAATGTTAAATTATACACTATTGGCTTATTTGAAAAGTTATATGGAACCTATACCTATCAAACTAAAACGGCAATGGATGGAACATATTGGTATACAGAATATGAAGATGGCAATACTGGTGCTATTCTTGGTTTATATTATAAAAACAATAACAATTTAGCATGCCAAGTTGGTGTTAGTTTAATGAATGAAGAAGAATATGAACCAATGTTAGATAAAAATGGCCAAACCGTTAATTGGCAAGATGCCGGCTTATATAACAACTTTAAAAATCTTAATGTTGATGATTTTGCATATAATGAGGCAACCGGTCGTTATGATTATGTAGGTTCGGATGACAAAATGGCTGAAAAGATGATTTCATCGGCCAACCCTTATAATTTTAATGCTAAAGGTTTTTCATTAATTATCGAAGATGGTGAAATTATTGGCATTTATGCCCAAAGTGATATTGATTATACCATCCAAAGTGGTTATAAAGCAATTCAGGAACTAATTGTAACGATTAATTATGGTGATATTGTTGAAGTTCCAACTATTAATAAATATGTGCACGATGATATACATGATCCATTACAAACTGCCATTGATAATATGAAAGGCTTAGATAATTATACATTAACCCTTAAAGAAATTACCGCTACTGTTTATACAACCGGATATATTCAAAGAGGTTATGTTGAAAATATTACAGATAATAATTTATATTTTGATCCATTTACTGTAAGTTATGATCAAAGTCAAAATGAAGTAAAAAACTTTGCGGAAAACGATGCTTATGGTTATAAAAAAATTAATGATAATTTATATAATACTTATCAACAAAATAAAGATGGATCATATTATGCTCAAAGAGCATATGCTACATCAATAACTAATGCAAAACCATCATTTGCTTTTGCGGCTGAAATCTTCAATAAATATTATCCAGCTCCTGATGGTAGTATTACATATTATGTTGATAATTTAATGTCAAAAGTAGCAACCACTTTCTATTATGGTGTCGGAAATGATATTAATATTTATGGTATTTATGCAACTGAAGGTTATACGTCCACAACTACATCGTTTACCCCTTATGTTGTTGTAAAAGATGGCTATATTGTTGAGGCTTGTTTCTATTATTATATGGGTTCAATGTATGGTGTAGTTGAATTAGAATATAGTGATTTTAATCAAACTAGCTTGCCTGAAAATGTAGAAGTAAACTTTACAACTAGAAATGTTCCAACTTCTTGGGAAGAACATGTGATTGAAATTGGTGATGATCAACAAACTAATGCCCTTGAATTTTTAAAAACATTTTTTCAAGATGAAAATATTGGTGAAAAAATGCCATATTTTGGTATTCCGTTAGGGGATACATATGGCTTTGGTTGTGAATCGATTCACTTGATGGGTGGCACAACGATTGCTAAAGAATCAATACTTTTCTATTATGATGTTCCGCTTGATCTTGATTATACGCTTAATTCATCACTAGAAAAAATCGAAGAATATTTAATTAGTATAGGCTTTACCAAAAATGCCTATGGCGAATTTAGTAAAGGGGAAATTTATGTTGCCCCAATGGATGTACAGTTAGATTTACAAATCTTTGTTTGGAAAGCATAAAAGGAAGGAGTAATAAAAAATGACCAAAACAAGAAATTTAATTGGTAAGATTACCACATTAGCAATTATTGCAATGTTTTTATTTACAATTGTTAGTTGCAAAAAGAAAAAAGTCGAAATTTCATTGACAGTGGAAAAAGATACCATTGCACTTGGTGAAAAAGTAAAGCTTGATGCAAGTGTTACCGGAACCGATAACACGGGATTTAGATGGGAAATTTCTAATCCTGATATTGTAACAATTAGTTATGATAATTATTTAAGTGTTACAAAAAAAGTTACAACCGATGAAAAGGTTACAATCACGGCTATTTCTTTAGCTGATGCAAAAGTAACAGCTTCAAAAGAAGTTACAGTGGTTGCCCCTAAAATTGAAATTAGTATTGATAAAAGTTCAATTAAAGTTAATGAAACAGCAAATGTTGTTGTTAACGTTCTTGGCTTAGCTGATAAAGGCTTTAATTTAACGATGTCAGAAAATGCTAATGATGTTGTTACCCTTAATGAAAATGTTCTTAAAGTTACAAAAGATGTTGCATTTCCTATTAGTGTTACGGTAACAGCCACTTCCGTTTATGATAACACGATTGTAAGTAGTGCCACAATTGATGTAGTGCCTGCTGATTCAGATGTTGTTAAAATGGCAATAACATCAACAAGTGATACAGTTGAGTTTGGTGGAACAATTACTTTTACAGTTACTGTAACAGGTACTTCAAATGTTGGTTATACTTGGGAAGTTTCCGATCCAACTTTAGTTAAAATTGAAAATGACACTTTAAGTGTTTTAAAAGAAGTTACACTCGATAAACTTGTTAAAGTAACAGCTACTTCAAATGCTAATCCTAATGTCTTTGTTTCTAAATCAATTATTGTTAAGGCTCCATATGTTCCAGGACAAGTTGGTGAATTAACTTCCGAAATGTTAGAAACAATTGGTAATTCAAATATAACAGTTAGTGGTGTTGTTAGAGATATTTATATTGATGTTCATCAACCTGCTAATAATAAAGAAAATTCTTATGATATGGAAGTTAAAATGAACGATGGCGCATGGAGTGGTCAATGGGAAGTTACAGGAAGACCAAGTACGAGAATCTCTGATGACTATCGCCGTGGCACAGCTAATAACGTTATGGATCAAAATGGGGTTGTAGGTCACTCAGTTGAAAGAGTTTATATTGATAAAAATAATCAATTAGCTTATAAACAAATTAAAGATTATATGAGTATTCCAACTGTTTGGGAATCACAACATTTATGGAATCATTTAGGTCAATTAAATATTAATAAATTTCAATATGATGTTGAAAATGAAGCATATGAATATATACCAGAAGTGGATGAATATGGACAAGTTACCGAAGACGAATTATATTTCTTAACTTATTTAGCATATTCCCTAACACCAATGTTAGAAGACACATTAGAAAAAGTTTATTTAAAAGTTGCTGATGGCAAAATTACTGGTTTAATTGCCCAAACAGAGGTTTTATTATATGGTGCTGATACTAATGAAGATCCTGATGCAATGAGTTATACAATTGTTGAACTTACTTTCTCAAATATTGGTACAACTGTTATTACTAATCCAGAACCTTACGCAGCACCAGAAAATGTTGATAAATTAGAAGCTGCTCTTACTAAAATCAAAAATGCCCAAAATTATACATTCCAAGCTAATGATGTCCAAACAGCTGCTCCATCAGGAGATGAAGGAGATTATACTGTTGATTCAATTGCAGCACCAGCTATACCTTTAAGTATAGGTAATAACCCATTTGTTAAAGCAGCTGCTGATCTTAAGGTTCGTGATTATACATCAGCTGTTGGAACAGTTGGATGCTATGGTCAAATTACAAGAGATGCTGCTTTATATGCTACGACAAGTAAATATTCTTATACACTTGATGGAAAAGAATATGTTACTAAATATAGTGGTTTAAAACAAAATGCCGATGAAACTTATGATATATTCTCATATAATTCAAAACTTGATGCTTTAGAAGGAACTAAGAAAGTTAAAGGTAATATTTTTGATACTTTACCACAATTTGATTTTTCGGCTAATATTTTTGACTTTGTTGGAACTTCAATTTCTAATGGTGTAACAACTTATAAATTTGCTTTAAAAGAAACTTCGATTATTCGTGATATTGCTTTAGAAATTAGTGCATATGTTTATGCGACTGATGCTACTGCAACTTTAGATACTAATTTAGAAATTGTTGTAGATGAGAATGGTAATCTTATTTCAACAACTTATCCATACGCATTTAATCAAGGAACTTATGCAGGTTATGTAACAACTGTTTATAGTAAAATCGGAACAACTGAACTTCCAGCTAGTACTTTTGATGGCTATGTACCAAGAGTCTTAATGAATACATGGGAAGAATATATGTGTAAATATTATTCAGCTAATTTTTCGACAACTGATTCACATGACGAAAATGCTGCTGTGGTATTACAATCAATTTTTGGTGATGATTATGCTAAACTTCCTACACCTGCGATGTTACTAGATGTTTTTGGTGATAATATTTTTGGTCCATTCTATGACTGGAAAAGTGTTGGTACCGATAGTAATGGTAATGTTATAAATCATGGCTTTATTACGGTTACGGCATCAAGTAGTGATTTTGATGAAAATGCCAAGATTAATAATTATGAAGAAATTTCGCAAAAATTACGTGAAGTTCTTGAAGCAGCCGGATACCAATATTCAAATGGAAATTCCGATACTTCCGGTGGTAAACTAGGATTATCAGATCGTTACGAATGTTATTTCAATGGTAATGTCGAAATTGTAATTCAAAATAATCACACTAAATATTTCTGGATTTATTTCTATATTACAGGAGATTGGAACTTAAAAAAATAAATTAGAAAATGTAAATAAAATGGAGGAAAGCCTATGAAAAAAAGAATAATTATGATGCTTTTCTTAATCGTTTTGATATTTGCTACATTTACTGGATGTAAAAAAAAGCACAACGGAGGAGATGATGATGGCAGTCATATCACTCCTCCTGTTGTTGATGTCTATAATTTATCATTAAAACAATCTAGTATCACCCTTAAAGTTTCCGAAGTTGCAAACTATAATTTTAAAAGTTTGTTTACTTTAAAGTTAAATAATCAAGAAATTACCATTGATGATAAATATATTACATCAAACGTTAAACCAGTGGTTGGTGAATATAATTATACCGTTTCCGTTGATAATCAAACCAAAACTTTAAAAGTAAATGTCATAGCAGACCCCGTTACAACGGTTATTACGGTTAAAGCTTTAAAAGAAAGCTTAACCTTAAAAGATACTAGTGTTGCAACTTATAATTTTAAAAGTTTATTTGAAATTAAAGTTAACGATGAAATTATTGAAGTAAAAGATGAATATTTAAATCTTTTACCAACGGATTTTACAATTGGTTCTAATCAATTAACATGTACATATGAAGGCAAAAGTGCAACTGTCAATGTAACTATCGAAGAAACCATTTATGAAATCACATTAAGTGTTACAGAAATAACCATTAATTTATCGCTTGCTAAAACTTATGATTATAAAGCTTTATTTACTTTTAAAATTGATGGAGAAATTTTGCCAATCACTGATGAAATGATTGAAAACAATGTCAAAGAAGAGGTTGGTAGTTATACTTATATCGTTAGTATTAAAAATATTAGAAAAGTCTTAACCGTCAATATCACTAATGATCATGCAATTGAAATTGATAAAGCATATGAGGAGGTCACCATTCCTCTAGATGAAATTGAAACATATGATTATACAAGCCTTTTTGCTTTATATGTTGATGGCAAAGCCATTGAAGTTAAAAAAACAATGCTTGATTTGACTAGTTTAACCAATGCAATAGTTGATCAAAAATATGAAATTTCTTTAACTTATCAAATCGAAAGCACGATTAAAACGGCTAAAATAACCATTAATGTTGCAAAAGCAAATGAAATTGTCATTAATGCTAAAAACATTGTAATTTATCCTAATAGTGAAAGAATTGATTTAACTACACTTTTTACAATAACCAAAGGTGATTTAGCAATTGAAGTAACAAATGAAATGATTAGTGGCTCAATCGACTATGAAAATGCCGGAATTAATGAGATAACAATCAATTACCAAAATATTACCAAAGTTGCAACAGTTGAGGTAAGAAAAGGAGTTATTATTGAAACCCCTCATGGTGAAAAAATTACGATTGTTAAAGGAACAAATCAAGCCAATTATAATTTTACGAATGATTTTAAAGTAATCATTAATGGTATTTATTTTAATAATATTTCCGAAAGTTATCTTGTTGAAAATAATGCTCGCTTTGATGAGGTTGGTGAATATACTGTTACTTTAAAAATACCTTATAATGATAAAAAATTAGGCTTATCAGGAGTTGTTGATTTTGTTTATGTTGAAAAAACTATTACATATCAAGTTGTTGAAAATCAATATGAAATTACTTTAAATGAAGAAGTAGTTACTTTACCAATGGAAACAACGGAATTTGATGTTTTTAAAAACTTAAATGTCAAAATTAATAATCGTAATCAAACTTTAACTCAAACCAAAGAAGATGTAGATATTATTACTTGTTATGTTCGCTTAATTTCTGAACCAATCAATTTTAATTATATTGGTATGCAAGAAGTTGCGATTGAAGTTTATGTTAATGGTGTTAATAGTGATCCCGTTGTTGTTCGCTATCAAGTAATGATGGATTCAGCAGTTGAAATTATAACGCAAGATATCATTGCTTTTACTGGTGATACTATTTTTGCAAGAGATCTTTTTACCATTACAAATGGTCAAGATGAAATTGAAGTAACAAATGATATGATTACAGGCAAAATTGATACCTTTAAAGCTGGTGTATATTTTGTAACAATTGATTATATGGGAATTCAAGCCACATCAAGAGTGGTTGTTTATGATCAAGCAATTAAAGGCGTATATCATACCGATTTTACAACAATTCCGATTAAAGAAGATGATGATGACGATGAATATGGTGAGGGATATTATGATCAAGAATATTATAGTATTCTTGCTGATCCGATAGCTACTTCAGCTGTTAGTCCTTATCTAGATTTAATTATTAATAATAAGGGTGAAATTAGTTTTAATGGAAAAGCAGTTAATATTATTAAAGGCATAGATGAACATACAATTTTAATTAATTATTATAGTTATCAATATTTAATGCATATTGAAAATGGTATTATCACACTTGATCCTAATAATGATTTAAAGCTTAGTTTTAATGATTATAAACGTCCATTAGTTTATTTTAGTGAAGATTTATGGACGATTGATAGTAAAGTAGTCATTAATTCTTCCGCAAATTATGTTTTAGAAAATAATATCATTTCGTATTCATTTGATATTTTCAATTTAACATCTAAAGTTGATAATCGCAAGTTTTGCTTTGCTTTGAAAACGGATTTAGTTGAAAAAACTAGTGCGGATACCATTTATGTTGTAACATTTGGTGAGGCTATGTTTGATGAAAATTTCCAAATGGAAACGGGTATTAGTTCATCTTTAAGCTTTGATGGTGAAGTATATCAATTTACGATGACCGAAAATCAAGTAGGAAAAATTAACCTTCCAACTAGTGATGGAAAACAATATACAAATATGATTTTTAAAGGAATGATTGATGGTATAAATGCCGAAATTCATTTTGACCAATATCAATCATTAACACTCTATCTTGATACTAAAAAAAGCTTTACTGTATCTTATGCGGATATTGAAGGCATGAAAAATGGTGGCTTTGATTATGATAACGATATTGTTTTTGTCTATCAATGTAATAATGATGGGGTATTTTCTTATAAATTTATCCTAGATTTAGGCAATAAAACTTTTGAAGTAGTTGCTAAAGATAAATATTTTGGTGAATATGTCTATGAAAACAAAATGATTTTTATTGATGGATATGGTATGGGCTTAATAAATTTTGATACAAAGAGTTATTATACGACACAGTTTACATATAATGTAGTTGATAATTTTATGACGATTAATTATTTAAATACCCGACCTACTTTTAATTATGGCACAAGTGGTAAATTATATGTTGAACCAATTTTAAATATTTTAACGGTTAAAGATTTACATGACCCTACCTTAAAAGAAGCCAAATTTGAAAATCAATTTATTACCGATGGAGCAATTGTTAGAATCAAGTCGTTGAAAATTGGTAAAAATTCCGATACTATTGCGAAAAATGAATTTTATAATAACATTGAAATTATTACTAAAGATGGTGTAATGAGTAATGATGAAAAGAAAAATTGCATTACAACTAACACGATTAGATTTGGTACACCAGGCTTTTATCAATTTGCGATTACAATTAATGTAGCAGGTGAAGATGTTGTTTCTTATTATGCAATTCAAGTAATCAGTCCATTATATGAAGATAGTCCCCTTGTTGGAACTTATGGAGCAGGTGTTATCTTCAAAACTAATAGTTTATCAATTGATAAATATGGACAAATCATTCTTGACAATGGAAATGTTCGTTATGAAGGCATGATTAAGATTAATGATGATATGAGTTTTATTGCTAATTTAATGAATGTTAATGGTGAAACTATTACTTTAACTGGTCAAACAGTAGCTAATGGAATAATTTTAGTCAAAGCAAGTGGAGCAGTTAACTATAGTGATTACTATTTAAATAATGGTACCTCATATGTTAGTGGCACCAAAGGAATCGTTTTACGTGCTTTGGTGGTTGGAAATAATGTAACTTTTATTTATGCAACATCAGAAACAATTATCGGTGAGGTTGTAACAGTCACATCACTTAATGGTATTAATCCAACTAATGTTGGCGCAATTCTTGAAATAGGTACAACTAATAAGAAATACGTTAAGATTAGTTCATGGAATGATGCTCAAAATGGTTTAATTGTGGCAGACGAATATCGAGGAACTTATACAAACGATGAAAATGAACAAATTGAACTAGATGGCTTTGGTAATATTAAAATTGCTAACCAAAATGGTACATATATTTTAAATAATAATGTTATAACGGTAACCATTTCTTCTAACACAATGGTTTATCGATTAAATAATCAAGATTATACTTATGAGGAAATTCCACTAGCTTTAGATAATTCTTTAGTTAATGGTAAAACATTTACTGCTGAATATACTTTTTTCTGTGGTTCATATCCTTATACAGCTAATACAACGTTTATCTTTGGTGATAATGGCGTTGTAACAATTAAATCAGTATCTCCATCTCATGATGAGGGGGAAGATGCATGTATGGATGATTTATATAATCCAACATTTGCCTCAAAAACAGGGCTTGCGGGAACTTATTTAGTTAAGGGTAATCAATTAACTATTACTATTAAAGGAGTTACTTTTGTTTTTGTAATAGATAATGTTTTATTCCCTAATACTATAACTTTAATAAGCACAACCTTAGATAGTAGTGAGCATGGCTATTTTGGGGTTAATACAAAATTTAATGCTAATTAGATTAGGTTATTCCATAGTAAAACTATGTAATAATATATTGTAAATTAAAAGGAGAAAAAAATTAAATGAAAAAAAGTAAAATATTTTTTGCTTTAATGGCTATATTTTTCCTCTTTACTCTTACTTCTTGTCTAAGTGATGAAGAAATACAAAATCATACTCATTCTTATGGTGAATGGGTAATGACAAAAGCACCAACTGAAACAGTAGCTGGTGTTAAAGAAAGACAATGTAAATATTGTGGTCTTTTTGATCGTGACGAAGTAGAAGTTTTGACAGATGATTCAGTATGGAAGCTTGTTGAAGCGACTGATTCAACTTGTCGAGTTGCTGGAAATAAAAAATATACCAGTGAAGCATATGGTGATGTTACTATAACGCTTCCCCTTCTTGAACATACATACAAAGAATGGCATTTAGTTGAAGAACCTACCGAAAGTGCGGCAGGACTTGCTGAAAGCACATGTGTAGTCTGTGAAGAAGTGGCAGAAGTTGAAGTCCCTGCATTAACTGATGATTCAGTTTGGGAATTAACCGATGAAGTTAATCCAAGTTATACGGCAAAAGGTCATCGTACATATGAAAGTAAATATGGTACGGTTGAAGTTGAAGTTGCTAAACTTATTGCTCCATATGATAGTAAAACTTATTCATCATTTAACATTAATGCTGAAACTGATGGCGTTGATAAAACTTTACGTTTTGAATCAGCTTGGGTTGATGCTACAGTTATTGTTGATGAAAATGGTGTAGGTGAAGGTACTGCTTTCCCATTCCAAGGTCAAAATGTTTTCACAATGATTGACCCATTGACAGGAAAAATGGAAATTGTTCAAACTCGTAATGAAGATGTAACAACATATGAAGCATATGTTGATATGGAATCAGGCATTATTGTTAGATCTCGAAGTGTTGGCTTTAAAGATGTATTTGTATGTACACCATTTGAAGTAGGTGTAAAAGCCGAAGCAGTTCATGCATCAACATGGAATAATGTTGTAGCCATTTCTTATACATTTGAAACAACTACTTATACAATCTTTATTAAAGATGAAGTTGTTTATTTTAATGTATCATTTACAGATATGGCAGGTGATAGCATTAGCGCTGATCAATGCTTTAATGCTGAATATGTTTTTGTAAAAGATGCTGAAGGTAAATTATTAGGCGCATATGGCTTTAATGGTGAAAAAGAAGTTGAATTAGATGGCTTTGAAGGAACTTATGATGGTGATGAAGCATTAGTTTTATCTGGCTTTGGAACTTTAACTTTTGGTGAAAAAACTGGTACATATGAAGTTTTAAGTGACAATATGATTGGTGCAATCGTCGATGAAAAAGAATACTATGAATTTACTTTAGATAAAGTAGCTAAAACATATGAAAAAACTCAACCTAAAGTAACAATTACCTTTAATACAAAAGGTATTTCATCAGTTGAAGCCCAAGAGGTTGCTAAAAATATCGCATTTGATTTACCAGAACCTCAAGATGAAACTAACACCTTTAAAGGATGGTTCTATGATGATGCTTGTACAAGAGCAGTTGAAACACCATTTATTCCAAAAGAAGATGTAACGCTTTACGCTTTATGGAAAGCTAAAGTTGTTATCAAACTTCATGGTACAAAAGGTGATGATCCTACTGTATTATATTTAGGTGAAGGTGACGTTATTGGTGAATATTTACCTCAATATGGTGTTGATGAAGAAAATCGTGAATTATTTGTTGGTTGGTATTTAGATCCTACTTATGAAACTGATTTAGCTGAAGATGCTGAAGTTAAACCAGAAGATACCGATATCAACATTTATGCAAAATGGGATAAATTACCAGCATATTATGGTGAACGTAAAGGTACTTTACTATGGGATGATGGAAAGTATGGAAATAATGCTAAAAATACAATTAAAATCGATGAACAAGGAAATATAACTTCTTCAATTACAGGCTTTAGTGGTGTTGTTGAACAATATGATAAAGATACGCAAACACTTTCTTGGAAAAAGACCAAAGAAGATACTACAGTATATAAAATGTATTTTGATGAAAAAACTGATGTCTTAATTTTTGATAAAAATAATGAAGTTGATGTTGAAGGCGATTTCTACATTTTCAGTAACTATCTAACTAATTATTATGTTAAATTCTATACTGGTATAAAATGTGTTAATCCAGCAGGTGGTCCATATCAAACATATTTCTTACATGTTATTACTTTAGAAAATGAAAGTGGCGATTTTGATATCGTTCGTTATGGAAATAAAATTTATTCAGATGCAACAATTACTAATGTTGAAGGTGAAACTTTAACTGCGAAAACTTTAAGAGAAGCTAAAACAGTAATAATTAAAGATAGTGAAGGTAACCTTGTTGTTGCGTTTGCAGCAAGTAAAGATACTTTTGGAAAGTCTTCTGATGCCGCAATTAAACTCGATGAATATTATGGTGTTTATACAAACGGCGATGAAACAGTTGTTTTAGATGGTATTGGTAATATCAAATATGGTGAAAAAACTGGTACATATGAAAAAGCTGATTCTTCCGATTATGGCTTTGATGTATATTTAGAAGACCATACTGAATATTATCGCTTAACCTTAGATGGTAAGAGCTTTACAATGAATAAATACATGGTTAAAATTACATTTGTAACTGGCGAAGGACATGATGAAATTCCTGATCAAGAATATAATGCAAATATTAAAGCTGAACTTCCTGATGGTACTGATGAAGGTTGGGTATTTAATGGTTGGTATTTTGATGCAGCTTTTGAAGAAAAAGTTCCAGATGAATTTATTCCAACTGAAAATGATACACTATATGCCAAATATTCTGTACCAGCTAAATTAACAATTGTTTATAACGATGAAACAACCGAAAATAAAGAAGAAACTTATTCAGTTGGTGATATCGTAACAGTTGAAGATCCTGTTTATAAAAAACATGCTTTTGTTGGTTGGTACACAACTGATGATTTCCAAGAAGGTACTGAATGGAAATCTGGTTCAGAAATCAAAGAAGATACAACTATTTATGCTAAATGGGAAGATGCTCCTGCATATAATAACAAATATGTTCCAACAGAAGTACAAAGTAATAAAGGAGCAACATCGACAGGATATCTTTATACACGAACTAGTGCAAAACTTGACTTTGATACTAAAGGCTTCGCGCCAAACCCTGGTGCATATCCATTCTCATCAACCGATGGTATAAAAATTGAATATCTTGATGAACAAGAAGGAAAAGTTTTAGTTACACTTCTTAGCAGTTCTAAGGTGTATGAAGGTTATATTGATAAAGTTAGCGGTATTATAATATTAAATTCGGCTGATGGTCAAGGGAAAGAATTCAATAATCTTTATTTCCTTAACCCATTTGAAGAAAGTAGTATTGTTAGTATATTATTAGTTTCGTATTGGAAAAACGATAAGAATACAACATTTGCTATCGAATATCCTTTTGAAGGAACAACTTATTCAATTTTTGTCTATAATAATAAAGTATACTTTAACGTTAAATTTGTAGACGAAGAAAATAATCCAATTAAAGCTAACGAAGTATATTCAAGAAAAACTGGTAAGGTTGTTGTTAAAAATGCAACTGATGATGTAATCGCTGAATTTGCAAGTGATGGTGAAAAATTACAACCATTAGATGGTAATCAAGGAACTTATAGACTTGGTGATGATACACTTGTGATTAGCGGTGTTAAAGAAGCTACATACAAAGGTGTAACTGGTTACTATTATATTGCTAAAGAAGGATTTAAATATACACTTGATTTATATGTAGATGGTGCATATTATGAAGTAACTTTAGATAAAGATGAATGGACATTTACAATTAATAAACCAAATGTTACTGTTACATTTGATACAGACGATAAAGCAACTGTTTCTGAACAATCAGTTAACAAAAATATTCCGATGAATGAACTTCCAACTCCAACTAATGATAACTATGTCTTCAGAGGTTGGTTCAAGGATACGGAATATTTACAACCTGTTGAAGAAGGCTTTATTCCAACTGAAGATATAACTCTACATGCAAAATGGCTTGAAAAAGTTACTATAACGATTATTCCAGGTAAAGATCTTAGCGAAACTCACAAAGATTATGGTAAAGGTGAAATACCTGAAGCAGAACTCTTTACCATCCCTGAACCTCGAGATCATCAAGTATTTGAGGGTTGGTATACTAATCAAGATTGTACCGATAAATATGTTGTTGGCTCGGCTTTAGAAGCTTCAATCACTATTTATGGTAAATGGATTGATGAATCAATATTTATGGGAAATTATATTGGAACTGAAATTAGAACAAATAAACCTAGTGTTCCAAAACCTACTAATTTCTGGTTAACTGCTATTAATAGTTTTGTTGTAGATGGTTATGGTAACACAACAAGTAGTAGTAGTTATATAGACAAAGGATCTATTACTGAATATTCACCTGAAACAGGTAAATTTACTTTTGTTAAAGGTACATCTAAACATTATGGTTATTATAACGCTGAAGAAGGTTTTATAGCAATTTCTGATAGTAGCAATACTACTGATTTAGGTTTAGATTTTTATGTATTATTCAAATGTGATACTTTTGCTTCAACAAAAGCTAATAGTTCATCTTGGGATTATGGTAAAGTTTGGTTAGTATCAATAACAATTGATGGTAATGAAAAATACATTTTTGTTAAAGATGGAATTGTTTATTATAATGTAAGCTATACATCAACAGATGGTGCTATTGCTGCAGGTGCATTAGCAGACGCTAATCAATTAACAATTCTAGATGCTAATGGTGAAAAAATCGCAAGTTACGCTAAAGATGAAACAATTGGTGGTTTGAAATTAGTTGAAGAATAGATAATTATATAGAAGGCTTAAGTCTTAAAGATAAGATCAAGCCTTCTTTTTTTAGCGCCTATTGCAAATTTTTTAAAAAAACTTGCAAATTTTGACAAATTTTGATATAATAATTGTAGTATAAATTAAAGGAGACGAAATTATGAAATATATCTTGTATAATTCTTTATCCAATAATGGAATTAAAAATGAAAAAATGGAAACCATGATGAACGAAGATAATGTGGTTATCAAAGATATGAAAGACTTAAATTATAAAGAATTCTTTAATAGTTTAAATCAAAGTGATGTAATTAAAATGTTTGGTGGCGATGGAACAATTAATTATTTAATTAATGCAATCAATGAAGATGATTTAAAAAATGATTTGTATTTAGTTCCATCAGGAACGGGAAATGATTTTTTTAATGATGTTGTCGAAGATAAAAATGTAACAGAAGTTTTATTAAATCCATATCTTAAGAATTTACCAATAGTTTATGTAAATGGAATGACCAAAAAATTTATTAATGGTATTGGCTTTGGAATAGATGGATATTGTTGTGAAGAAGGTGACAAATTAAAAGAAAAATCAGATAAACCAGTTAATTATACCTCAATCGCAATTAAAGGCTTACTTTTCCATTTTAAACCTGTTAATGCTAAAGTAAAAGTAGATGGTGTTGAATATAATTATCAACACGTTTGGCTTGCTCCAACAATGAAAGGCCGTTTTTATGGTGGCGGAATGATGATAGCCCCTAATCAAAATCGTAATGATGAAAAGGTTGTTTCAACTGTCGTATACATGACTAAAAGTAAATTTAAGGCTTTAACAACCTTCCCTTCCATTTTTAAGGGTGAGCATATAAAAAAGGAAAAAATGGTTAAAATTTTTAAAGGTCAAGTTGTTGAAGTTGAATTTGATCGTCCAACCGCTTTACAAATAGATGGCGAAACTGTAAAAAATGTTTTATCATATAAGGTTGTTGCTTAAATATGATAAAAATTATAATGCTTTTAGTAGCAGCTGCTTTATCTTGCGTAGAATGTTACTTTTTACCAATTAGTAGTCTTTTAATTAAAATATTACTTTTTGTCTTATTTATTATTGCTAATGTTATTTTAGAGGTAGGGCTCTTTTTCATCGTTGTCTTTTTATTAGGTTTACCTATTAATACCAAAAAAGAAACAACTCATTACAGCAAGTTTTATCGTTATGTCTTATATGTTTCAACTAAAATTTGCTTATCCCTTTTTAGTATTAAAGTTAAAGTAGAAGGCTTAGAAAAAATTCCCCAAAATACTAATTTTGTTATTTTATATAACCATATATCGAATTTAGATACAATGGTTATGGATGTTTATTTACATAAGTATCCACTTGTTTTTGTGGCAAAAAAGTCATTATTTAAAATTCCTTTTTTTGGTAAAATGCTTCACAGAATAGGTTATATTAGTTTAGATCGAGGAAATATTCGTCAAGAATTAAAAGCAATTTATCAAGGTATTGATTTTCTCAATAAAAATGAATGTTCAGTCGGTGTATCACCTGAAGGAACACGAAATTTTACTAATCAAACTTTGTTACCATTTAAGGTAGGTTGCTTACATCTTGCAACTGAAACTAAAAGACCAATTATTATATCCGTAATTAAAGGTACAAATGAAGTAAAACATAATTTATTTTTTAAAAAACATCAAGTTTCTTTTAAAATTGTCGATGTAATTGATTATAATATCTATAAAGATTTTTCTAGAAAAGAATTAGCTAAAATTATTGAAAATAAAATGTTAGAAGAATTACTTAAATAATATTAGATGAACAAACATACAGTTATAAAGGAGGAATGAGAAAATGAAAAAAAATATTTTATTAATTGTTGTTATTTGTTCAATGCTTTTAATGATTCCGGCATGTAAACGTGCTGAACCACCAGTTTTATCTTTTGATGAAACTAAAATAGGAACATATAAAGGTATGTCTAGCGTCGAAGCTACTTATGGAATAGGAGCCATAACTACAAGTAAATTACTTAGTACTAGTTTTTCTAATGGTATGATTCCAACAGCACTATCAAATATTGATAATGCTAATGCTAATAATGATTATAATTTACCAAGTAGTTCAACCGAAGCCGTGGTTAAAGCTCAAGCCGAAGCCGAATCATTTAATCGGTACTTTAATATGTTAAATGATTTCTTAGATAAAAAGGAGATTACGACAACGATTACTTTAAATGATTCAACCGAACCAGAACTTGCTAATTATCAATATAAGTTAGTTGTTTCTAGCCCTAATTATCAAGGAAATGGTGTTATTACCCATACTTTGTATTATTCTGAAACTGAATATACTCCAAGTAACCTACATTTAGATAAAAATGAAACATATAAAGGTTATCAAATTAATGGAGTTATGCTAATGGAAAAAATCGATCAAGCAGAACCTGAATATTATGAAATTAGCGGAATAAGAAGTGAAGAAACCGAAATTGAAGGTAAAGAAGTAGAAATAGCAAGTGAATTTACAATAAAGGCATCACTTAAAAATGATGCTAACAACTATGTAATTATGAGTTGTGAAAATGAATTTGAACAAGAAGCAAATGAAGTAGAAACTGAAAAAAGTTATGAATATCGTATCTATCAAAATGGTCAGGTAAAAGAAGTAACTAAAATTGATTTTGAAACCGAAAATACAGAAGTAGAGTATGAAGTTGAATTTCTTAATGGAACTTCTAAAGGACATTATGAAATTGAAAAAGTTACACGTAATAATACTACTTGGATTGAAGTAGAATATAATATTGATAATAATAGAGGTAAATTTGTAATTATTGAAAATAGTGATGGAACTTATGATTATAAATTCTCAACTAATCCTAATGATGATCGAGTTTTTAATAATTATGGTTTAATGTAAGATGATAAAAGAATAATTTAAACATATATCTTGAAAAAATTACCTAATTTTGATAAAATAATATGGATGCCGTCATAGCTCAGTAGGTAGAGCAGCTGACTCGTAATCAGCAGGTCGCAGGTTCGATTCCTGTTGTCGGCACCATCTATGAAGAACAAAAAGGCTGCATAGCCAAAAGAGCTCTAAAATATGATAGTTTTAGGGCATTTTTTAATATTTTTATATAAAAATAGCTATTTTCTTGATTTTTTAAAGATAATAATTTAGGACTAAATGTTGCATTTTAACGGCTGCATTTTTAACAATTCTATGAATTAATGAGATTCGAACTTTTTTAAGGCTAACACAAATTTATTAAAGCATTTAAAAGATAACTATTTTGAATATATCATAAGATAATCAGAAATAATCAGAAAATATTAATAAAACAGTGTCAATATCTTTGCATTTTTACAAAATTATTTAATATTATAAGCATAATTATTTTGTTGTTTAGGACGATAAAAAT
>CANQDG010000029.1 GCA_947591495.1 uncultured Bacilli bacterium | reverse complement strand
GTCCCCAAAAAACTTTTTTACAATTTTTGAGATATTAATTTACTCCCCAAAATCCCCAAAAAACTTTGGAGAGCCGTTTTATGCATAAGATGTTTGATTGCTTTTTTGAAGCGTCTTATATTTTTTTAAGAAAGTTATATATAAAATAATAGCAATAATGGCCGAAAAAGAATCAACAATTGGCTGAGACATTACAATACCATAAATAGGTATCAAATGATTTAATAAAATCATTAATGGAATATCAATTAATCCTTTCCTTAAAATAATAGTAATTAAAGCCCTCGTCGTTTCTTTGGTTGCTTGAAAGATAGTGTTAAAGATAAAAATTAAAGATGTAAGTGGCATACTAAGACAAAGAATACGCAAGAAATCTTTCGCATAATTTACAGTCATTTCGTCTTTAATAAAAAAAGATACAATCGGCTTTGGAAAAATTAAAAATAAAATTATACAAAAACCAGAAAAGATGGTGGTTAAAATCATACTAAAGCGGATGACTTGGTTCATTCTTTTATGATTGCCGGAGGAAA
Organism: uncultured Bacilli bacterium; assembly: GCA_947591495.1. Classification (GTDB taxonomy): domain Bacteria; phylum Bacillota_I; class Bacilli_A; order ML615J-28; family CAG-313; genus CAG-313. The sequence continues at coordinate 18,638 of CANQDG010000029.1, read as the reverse complement.
AATTATAAGCAATTAGGGGCAAGATTCCTTGGGCTAATCCTTGTGCGAAAGCAATAATGCACAAATCAACTTTTTTAGCAATACTCATAGCCGAAATGGCCGCATCACTATCATTAGACATTAGTTTTGTAATTGAAGCATTACTACATACAGCCATTAAAGAAAGTAAAAAACCTGATAAACCAGTACTAATAACATCAAGGGCTACTTTTTCTTTTATTTTTAAGTTAAGTGGATTAAAACTTAAGATGCTCTTTTTTCTCGTGATATACAAATAAACAATAAAAAAGATACAAGCAAGAATATTCGAAATAAAAGTTGCGATTGCGGCTCCCGTAACATTTAATTTAAAAACAAAGATAAAAAGAGGATCTAAAATAATATTAATTATACCACCTAAAATAATGCCAATACTAGCAGGTTGGGCTTTCCCAGTTGCTCTAATTAGGTGGGCTAAAGTAGGATTAATAACTGATGGTAGACTACCTAATATTACAACCCAAAGTAAATAACTTTTAGTATATGCAATATTTTCACTATTAGCTCCTAAAAAATATAATAATGGTTCACTAATTAAAAAGATAATAAGTGAATAAACAAGTGAAGTGATAATTGCCATAATGGTGCTATAAACAGTGATTTTTTTGATGCGACTATAGTTTTCATTACCTAACGCTCTCGCAATTGCACTAGCACCACCGATACCAAATAAATTAGCAATCGCGGTTGTTATCATAAAAGCAGGATGACAAATAGTAACAGCTGCTAATTGAGATGGACTATTTAGTTGACCAACAAAGAAAGTATCGGCCCAATTATAAATAATAGTTATTAATTGACTAATAATAGTAGGAATAGCTAAATATAAGACGGCTTTTGAAATACTTGCTTTTTCAAATAAATATTTTTTATTATTAGTTGTTGTCATATATTATTACCTCTTAGTATTATATTTATTTTATCATATTTTAAGAATTTAAGATGTATATTTGCAAAATAAATAAATCATTTTTAAGAGTATAAGAAAAAGATATTATTATTAACGATCTTTAATTAATACTTTTTTTAAATGGGCAAATTTAGGCATGCCATTATTATAAGGAATAAGGGGCTCATTTTGGATTAATGGTAAAGCATATTCAATAAATTCATTGGTAATATCACAACCATCTTCACTAATATAAGATAAAGGAACAGTTCTAACAAAATTAGCAACTTGGGCTAAGTCAATTAGTTCATAACTAACTTGATAGGGGTTATTAGATAAACGTTTAATTGTTACCATTTTACCAGTATTGCCATCACTTGCGTAGGCAAAAGCCTTTTTTCCACACATATAAGCTTCTTCAATATCGGTTAAAGAAGCAAGATGAGAAGAACATCTTTGGGGAATATTTAATTCGATACTTCTAATTGGTAAGTGTAGTTTGCGATTTACTAATTCGGCTAATAGTTCACCAACTCCGCCTAGTTGTAAATGACCAAAATCATCCTCGCTATTAAAAGAGCGATAATTTAAAATATATTTTCCCGTATGATCTTTAATTCCTTCAGATAAAGCCACTAAAACATGCCCTTTTTGTTGGTAGATTTCTTTAATTTTAATTAAAAAATGGGATAAATCAAATGGAATCTCTGGTAAATAAATTAAATCAGGTCCATTGTTCGATAAACTTGCTAGTTTACTACCTGCTGTTAACCATCCAGCATCACGTCCCATAATTTCCACAATCGTGACTTTTCCTTTAATATAACATGAAATATCTTGATATATTTCCGCAATCGTAGTTGCAATATATTTAATGGCAGAACCATATCCCGGGGTATGGTCGATTCCAACTAAATCATTATCAATAGTTTTAGGCACCCCAATTACCTTACAATCGAAATGACAATCTTTAAAATATTCGGATAATTTATGACATGTATCCATTGAATCATTGCCACCAATATAAAAGAAAGCTTTAATATTTAACTTTGTAAAAATATTTATAAGTTTTAAATAGATTGTTTCATCACTTTGATAATTGTTTAATTTATAACGCACCGATCCAAGAATTGAACTAGGGGTGGTTTTTAATAATTGTAAGGTTTCTTTATCCTCTTTGCGTAAATCAATAATTTGATAGTTTAAAATGCCCTCAATTCCATTTAAAGCCCCATAAATGTTTTCAACCATTGGTGAGTTGCAAGCTGCCTCAATAATTCCTAAAAGACTAGCATTAATCACTGATGTAGGACCACCAGATTGACCTATAATAACAGAATATTTCATAGTTTTACCTCATTAAACATATTTTATCTTATCTTTTAACTTTATGAAAGTAATATGTATTAGTAATCGTTTACAAAAAAAAGGCATCGTTATTATTCATTTGAATAAAATTTAAAATTATGATAAAATAGTTATGCTATTTTGATTTAAATTTTTAACTTATATTATGACAAATAAAAAGGTGATCTAATGAAAGAATTTTTAGAAAAGGTAAATAAACTATTATCAGATATTGAAACATCAGAAGAAACAAATATTAAAAGGGCAGCTGAGTTGATGTATAATACTTTTATTCAAGATAAATTAGTCCATGTTTTTGCAACCGGACATTCCCATATGTTCGCAGAAGAATTATTTTACCGTGCAGGTGGATTGGTTCAAATTAATCCTATTTTAGAACCTTATTTAATGCAACATGAAGGAGCAATCAGTAGTACTAAATTAGAAAGATTATCAGGGATTGCCCAAATCATTTTTGATAAAGTTGCAAAAGAAAAAGGGGAGCCATTTATTATTGTTTCTAATTCAGGAATTAACGCTGTACCTGTTGAAATGGCATTACTTGCTAAAGCAAATGGTCATCCTGTGATTGCTATTACAAGTCTTCAAACTTCTAAAAGAGTTATCGCAAGAACTGCTACTAAGCAAAAATTATATGAAATTGCTGATCTTGTCATTGATAATCATGTGCCAATGGGTGATGGTTTATTAGAATCTCAAGATACAAAAATTGGTGCCGCATCAACGATTGCAAATAGCTATATTGCCCAAGACCTTGTCTTAGAAATTATCAAACTTTATGAATTACATCATTTACCTTTGCCCATTTACCAAAGCGCAAATACAATAGGCGGTGATGAACATAATAAAAAACTTTATCAAAAATATCAAAATCGCATTAAAGGATTGAATTAGAGGTTTATATGGAAGACGAAAAAGTTTATTATTTAGTAGGACGTATCATTGAAAGTGTTCAAAGTATTGAATACAATTTGATTGAAGGAACCAAAATTGCCAAAATCCTTAATGTTTTTAATAAATATAAAAATGTTTCACCCTTTTATTTTCAAAAGATTGAAAAAGAAACCAAAGAATTAGCTGAAGAAATGACTAATATGACTTTTGGTCAATTAATGGGAATTATTAGTCAATATGATGTATTACCAGCTGATGATTTAGAATATTTAGAAAGTTTATTATCAAAACGTAATCAATTAGTTCATAAATATTTTAAATATAATGAATTAAATAAAGCTAGTGATGAACTTAAACATAAATATTTAACAAGATTTTTGGAAGAAGCAGTAGCTTTTCAAAAATATTTAGATAATTTAATTGTAGAAATGAAAAAGGATTTAGATAATGTTATCTATAGTTAGGAGTTTTAAATGAGAGAATCAAAAAATAAATTTTCTTTAAATAAGAAAAAGTTAATTATTTTCGGCCTTTTATACATTGGTCTTTTATTTGCTATATGGTATTTTGGGTTACCATTTATTAATTTTCGTTCTAAAGGTTTTTATTATTATTTATTATTAATTTTAATTTTACCACTAGCTTTCTTAATTGCGATGATTCGCAAGAAAAAGCATAAAACAAGTAGTGCTGATGATACGTATGTCACTTTTAGATATAACAAACAAAAACGGCAATTTGTCAAAACCAATTTACCACTTGAAAATAAATATATACTTAGTAATTTAATGGCTAGATCAAGTTTAATTATCGTTGGTGTTTTTCTTATCTTAATGCTAATTTTTGATTTAAGTGGGGCTAAACTTTTTCATGCTAAAGCCTATGCCAAGCAATTAGAAATAACCACTGGCAATAGTGAAGACTTAAATACTATTTTCGATTATGAATCAGGTGATGTTTTACTTCCTAAAATTGATAAAGCTTTAGCATTTAAGTTAGCTGAAGCAAGACTTGAAGAATATGGTTCCCAATATTCAATTGATTACGATAATTTTACTTTAATTAGCGTAAATCGTAATAATACAACAGAACTACTTAGAGTGACGCCTTTAGAATATGCTACACCTTTTGTTGCTTTATCAAGAGGAGGTCAAGGCACAATTGGTTATATTGAAGTAAATGTTATAACCCAAGAAGCAAAATTAGTTGACTGTACGGCAACCAATAATGGGGGCTTAAAATATATGCCATCGGGTATTTTTAAGTATGACTTAGATCGCCATATTCGTATGCATTATCCTACTTTGATGTATAATACTAAATATTTTGAAATTGATAATGATGGTAATCCATACTGGGTAATTCCAACTATCAAAAAAGAAATAGGAGTGTTTGCGGGGGCAACTCCTAAAGGAGTTTTAATTGTTAATCCTCAAAATGGTGATATGAATTATTACAAATTAGATGATGAAAATAAACCAGATTGGATTCAAAGAGTAATTGATGAAGATGTGGTGGCAAGTCAAGCTAATAATGCTTTAACTTATAAAAATGGTTTTTGGAATAAACTATTTGCTAAAAAAGAAGTTTTCCAATTAAGTGATGGCTATAATTATTTTATTAAAGATGGTAATACCTACTATGTTTCATGTATTACTTCGCCTAATTTAAACGATCAAACATCAATTGGTTTTCTTATTATTAATTTAAGAACCAAAGAAAGCATTAGATATTCAAGCCCGGGAATTACGGAAATGCGTGCTCGTGAAATTGCGCAAAACGATGAACGGGTCAAAGCCCAAGCCCTTGATTCTACTTGGCCAATTTTAATAACTTATCACAATGTTCCAACTTATTTTGTAGTTTTGAAAAATGAAGTTTTATCACAAAAATATGTTTTAATTAATGTTGATGATGGAACTTTAGTAGCTATGGGTGATGATATTGATAAAGCAAAACAAGAATATGATTCATTATTAGCAAACAAAGGCATTATTAACCCAGATGATAATCTCAAAATAACAGCTGTAGTTAAAGCCGTCCGAGATTTAGGTGATAAAATTCAATTTATGATTGAAGGAAATAATGAGGAATATTTTGAAGTTGATGTTAATTTGAATCTTGATGCACGCTTTTTAAAAGTCGGTGATGAAATAGAAATCACCTATAAAAAAGGAAATAACTATAACCTTGTATTAGAATTAAAGAAAAAAGGCTAGGACCATAGGCTCTAGCCTTTTAATAGTAAATAACTAGTAAAAACAAATAAAAAATGCTATAATTATTAAGAAAGTTAGGTATTATTATGCGCTGTATAAATTATCTCAAACCATTTACTAAACGTCTTATTATTGGTCCCATTTTTAAATTAATTGAGGCCATTTTTGAGTTGTTAGTTCCTATTTTAATGGCTCTTATTATTGACGAAGGTATAAAAAAACGTGGTGGAGATTTACAATATATTATTACTATCGGAATAATTATTATTGTTCTAGGTATTTTAGGACTGGCTAGTTCACTTGTTTGCCAATTTAATGCCTCAAGAGCCTCTCAAGGTTATGGTACGATTTTGCGTAATACTATTTTCAAAAAAATTAATAGTTTATCACATAAAGAATTAGAAAAAGTTGGTAGTGATTCATTAATTACCATTATGACGACCGATATTAACCAATTGCAAGTAGCAGTGGCTATGCTTATTAGATTAGTTATTAGAGCGCCTTTTCTTGTTATAGGTAGCTTAATTGCCTCAATGATTATTAATCTTAAAGTAGGTATTATTTTCTTAGTTATGATTATTGTGATAGCTTTTATTTTATATTTTGTCATTCGTCATAATTCCAAAAGATATCCCAAAGTACAAGCTAAACTAGATGATTTAAGCACGATTACTAGCGAAAATTTAAAAGGAGCAAGAGAAATTCGGGGTTTTGCTACCCAAGATATCGAAAAAGGGCGCTTCTTGCAAGAAGTTAAAACTTATCAACATGAAGCTTTAACAATTGCGAAAGTTTCCGCGCTTTTAAATCCGTTAACGACGATTGTGACGAATTTTGCGATAATTGCGATTATTTATTTTGGTAGTAAAATGGTCAATGATGGTTCTTTATTACAAGGTCAAATTATCGCTTTAGTCAATTATATGAATCAAATTCTCTTAGCTTTAATTGTTGTTAGCAATTTAGTTGTTATTTTTACCAAAGCTTATGCATCTTTAAAAAGATGTGATGCTATTTTAGCTTTAGAAAATTCCCTTCCTAATGGCACTATTGATAAACTTGGTGAGCCACTTGATGAAATGTTAGCCTTCCAAGATGTTTCTTTTGCTTATAACGATGATAATAAAATGGCAATAAATGCCCTTAATTTTACAATTCAAAAAGGAATGACGGTAGGTATAATAGGCTCAACAGGGTCAGGTAAAAGTACAATTGTTAAATTAATTGAAAGATTCTATGATCCAACAAATGGTCAAATTATTTTAAATGGCCATAACTTAAAAGAATATGATTTAACTGCTTTGCGAAAAGAAATCGGCCTTGTTAATCAAAAAAGTGTTTTATTTAAAGGAACAATTAAATCCAATATGCAAATGGCTAATCCTGATGCTAGCATACAAGAAATAGAAGATGCTTTAAAAATTGCTGAGGCAGCAGAATTCGTTTCTAAAAAAGGTGGCTTAGAATGTGCTGTTGAAGAAGGAGGTAGGAATTTTTCGGGTGGACAACGTCAAAGAATTACGATTGCTACCGCCATCGTTAAACACCCAAGCATCTTAATTTTAGATGATTCGATGAGCGCTCTTGACTATATGACTGATGCAAAAGTTAGACAAAACCTTAAACAATATACCAAATCTTTCATAACAATTATTATTTCCCAAAGAGCAAGTAGTATTAAAGATGCCGATTTAATAATCGTTCTTGATGATGGAAAAATGGTTGGCAGGGGTTCACATAACGAACTTATTAATAGTTGTGTTGTTTATCAAGAAATTTGTCAATCACAAAAGCAACAAAGAGGTGCTAAAAATGATTAAACAACTCTTCTCTTATTTAAAAAAATATTTATTCTTGATTATCTTCGTTTTGTTTTTAGCAATCATTAATGTAGTAGCTACGCTTTTGATTCCGGTTTTAATAGGACAAGCAATTGACTTAATTATAGGGGAAAGTAATGTAATATTTGATAAAATATATCCTCTTTTAGGAGAAATTGCTTTATTCATTTTCATTGCTAATCTTTTTGGCTATTTGTATGAATATATTATGGCTTTTATTTGTGAAAAAGTTGTACTTAATCTTCGTAAAGATGTATTTCATAAAATTTTATATTTACCTCTTTCTTATATAGATAGTAATCGCCATGGTGATATCGTTAGTATTGTTATAGCTGATATTGAACAAGTTTCTAATGGACTCTTACAAGGCTTTAAACAATTATATAGAGGTATTATTATGATTGTTGCGACCTTAATCTTTATGTTTGTCATCAAATGGGAAATGGCCTTAATTGTTGTTGTAATTACGCCTTTATCTCTTTTTGTTGCTTGGTTTATTTCTAAAAAGTCGCATGATTATTTTGAAAAACAAGCCAAAATTAATGGTGAACTTAGTGGCTATATTTTAGAAATGGTAACTAATCAAACTAATGTAAAAAGTTTAACTTATGAAAATCAAGCGGTTGAAACTTTTACTAAGATTAATAATAACTTATATGATGTAGGGGTTAATGCTCAATTTATTTCTTCCTTAACTAATCCTTCTACGCGTTTTATTAATGGCTTAGTATATGCTTTAGTTGGTTTGTTTGGAGCCATCTTTGTTGTGAAGAGTCCTAGTGCTTTTAGTGTTGGTAAACTTTCATCTTTTTTAACTTATGCTAATCAATATACAAAACCTTTCAATGAAATATCAGGTGTGATTAATGAAATTCAAGGTGCTTTTGCTTCCTTCAAAAGAGTTGTAAGAATATTGAATGTTAGTAATGAAATTGATGAAGGCATAAAAGAAATCGAACTTCCAGTTGATACAGTCGAATTTAAAAATGTTAATTTTGCTTATAGCTTAGATAAGCCACTTATAACTAACTTTAATTTAAAAATTGAAAAAGGTGAAAAAGTAGCAATTGTTGGTCCAACTGGTTGTGGCAAAACCACAATGATTAATTTATTACTTAGATATTATGATCCTATCAGTGGAGAAATTTATATTGATAATGAAAATACCAAGAATATTAAAAAGGCTAATTTGCGTAAAGCCTATGGTTTAGTACTACAAGATACATGGATTTTTAAAGGAACAATTAAAGAAAATATCGCTTATGCTAAACAAAATGCAACTCTAGAAGAAGTTGAAACTGCTTCAAAACTTGCCCATGCTCATAGTTTTATTAGTCGGCTTCCTCAAGGCTATGATACATTAATTAGTGAAAATAGTGGTTTATCTCAAGGTGAAAAACAATTAATTGCGATTGCGCGCTTAATGATGTTAGAACCAGACATGGTAATCTTAGATGAGGCTACTTCATCTATTGATACAAGAACAGAAAAGAAAATCGTTAATGCTTTTAATTATATGATGAAAGGTAGAACTAGTTTTATCATAGCACATCGTCTTTCAACCATTCAAGAAGCTGATAAGATCATTGTAATGAATGATGGTCATATTATTGAAGTAGGAAATCATCAAGAATTGTTGGCTAAAAAAGGCTTTTATGCTAAATTATATTATCAAGGAATTGTTGATAATTAAAAAAATTAAATCTTTTCTTTTTGACAAAATAAAACTTTTTTCGTAAAAAACTTGCAAGTTATATTAAGCGTTTAAACTTGCGAAAGTCATCATTTTATGCTATAATAAAAGCAAAAGAGGTGGAAAAATGAATTTACCAAATAAACTCACCATCATAAGAATTTTACTAATACCTATTATCATTATTATTTATTCGATTAATTATTTAAGGTCAAATTGGATTTTGTGGCCTAATTTAACAATTGCCAATTTTATCATTTTATTAATAATAATGATTGGGGCAATTACCGATTTTCTTGATGGTCAAATAGCAAGAAAAAAGAACTTAGTCACTAATTTAGGTAAGTTCTTAGATCCACTTGCTGACAAATTATTAACAAGTACAGCTTTTATTATTTTATTACACCAAAATTTTTCTAATCAATTAGATGCTAAATTTACAGGTGAATCTGTTGCTGATTTAATTACTTGGTGGATGATTATTATCATTTTTGCTCGTGAATTTATGGTTACTGGCATTAGATTGCTTGCGGCAGGTCAAGGTAAAGTCATAGCTGCTAGTAAATTTGGAAAAGCTAAAACAACCTTGCAATTTTTAACAATTATTTTTGTGTTTGCAGGTGGAGCGGTTAATGTTAATGGTACCGAAATGATAAATAATCTTCCAACTGCTTATGTTGTAATTGCTAAAATTTTAATCTTTGCAATGCTTGCTGTAACAATTTTTAGTGGCTATGATTATTTATCTAAAAATTTTGATGTTTTAAGAGAAAAAGCACCAAAGAAAAAAGACAAAAAGGAAATGGAAAAATAGGAGAGAAATATGCCAGAAAAAGCAAAACAATTAAAAATTGATGATATTGAAGTATCAAAAGATCCTACCAAAGAAAAGGCTCTGCAAGATGCACTTAAAACCATTGAAAAAGCCTATGGTAAGGGTTCAATAATGCGACTTGGTGATACTAGTCAAGAAAAGATTGAAGTTATTCCATCTGGTTCAATTGCTCTTGATATTGCTCTTGGCGTAGGGGGTTATCCTAAAGGTCGAATTATTGAAATTTTCGGTCCAGAATCTAGTGGTAAAACAACTTTTGCTCTTCATGCGATTGCAGAGACTCAAAAAAAAGGAGGATATGCGGCCTTTATTGATGCTGAGCATGCCCTTGATCCTACTTATGCAAAAGCATTAGGAGTAGATACAGATAATTTAATTTTATCACAACCAGATAATGGTGAACAAGCTTTAGAAATTGTTGAAGCGCTTGTTCGAAGTAATGTTATAGATATTATTGTCATCGACTCAGTTGCAGCGTTAGTACCAAAAGCTGAAATTGAAGGAGATATGGGCGACAGCCATGTAGGTTTACAAGCAAGACTTATGAGTCAAGCAATGCGTAAGCTTGCCGGAATTATTAATAAAAGTAAAACTGTTGCCATCTTTATTAACCAAATTCGTGAAAAAGTTGGGGTATTATTTGGTAGTCCTGAAACAACATCTGGTGGTAGGGCCTTAAAGTTCTACGCAACAATTAGACTAGATATTAGAAGGGTTGATCAAATTAAACAAGGTAGCGAAGCTATTGGTAATCTTACACGCGTTAAGGTTGTTAAAAATAAAGTTGCTCCTCCATTTAAAGTTGCTGAAGTCGATCTTATATATGGTAAAGGTATATCATATGAAGGTGAAGTTCTTGATTTAGCAACCAATTTAGATATTGTTGAAAAATCTGGTTCTTGGTTCTCTTATAATGGTGAACGTTTAGGCCAAGGCCGTGAAACAGTTAAAGATATGTTAAAACAAAATCCAGAACTTGCCAAAGAAATTGAACAAAAGGTTCGTCAAAAAATTCTTGGTTAAAACTATGGGTAAAACCATAGTTTTTTAATAAAAATAAATAGGAAAGAGGTAAAAAATGTCTAAATTAATAATTTTTAATCATCCCTTAATTCATCATAAATTAACCATTATTCGTGATGAAAAAACAAACACAAAAGATTTTCGCCAATCAGTTAATGAAATAGCTAATTTGATGGCATTTGAAGCAACACGCGATTTGACTCTTAAAAAAGTTGAAACCAAAACTCCGATTGCGCTTGCAACAACTTATACCCTTGGTTGTGAAGTTGTTATTGTTCCTATTTTAAGAGCAGGTCTTGGAATGGTTGATGGAATTCAAAGCTTGATTCCAACAGCGAAGGTTGGTCATATTGGTTTATATAGAAACGATGAGACATTAGAGCCTCAATTATATTATGCTAAATTTCCTTCAACATTACCGGATGCTACTGTATTTCTTGTCGACCCAATGCTTGCAACAGGTGGTTCGGCGGTTGCTGCCATCGATATCTTAAAAAAACATGGTGCCAAAAAAATCATTTATATGGGAATTGTGGGTGTCGATCAAGGTATTGCTAATTTACAAAAGCATCATCCAGATGTTGATATTTATCTAGCTGCTAAAGATGAACGATTAAACGAGAAAGGTTATATTGTACCTGGTTTAGGCGACTGTGGTGATCGTATTTTCGGTACCAAATAATAAAAAATAAAAACAAAATGAAGACAAGTTATCACATTAACAATCTTCATTTTGTTTTTTTTCAATTAAAAGATCTACTATTTTTAAATAATCAATTGCAGGATTAATTTTTTCAGTTATTAAATAGGCCTCTTCTTGAAATTCCTTGTAACTAATACTTTTTTTACCACCCTTTAATGATTGCTCATATTTGGCATATAACTTTTTAGCAGGTAATAAATAAACCTCCTTATGTATAGGAAATTCAATAATCAAGAAGGCAATTCCACCCAAACGATCAATCGTCATTAAATGCTCAATTTGATGCGTAAAAATATGCGCAAAAGAAAAACTCGTATTGTGACAACATTTTGCCTCAAAGTCAATATGATATCCGCGATAAATGCCATTATAATCAGTTGTTGAGGGCGTCCGGTAATATGCTTCCACAATGCGTGCTTTATTTCGAGCCGGATAATCAACGCGAACAATTTGAATAGGGGTTGGTTTTTTATAAATAGAAGCAATACCTTTATTTAAATAATATTGATTACTATTGTTAATTTTTGTTTCAAAATCAGTTCCTAAATTGGCTTTTTTTAAATTACGTTTTTTTACAATTGGTGCAGTTGGCACTTTTTTACTTTGATTTGGATATTTAATCATCTTATCACCATGTTAATTATATCAATTATTTGCCTTTTTCGCAAGTTAAATAATTAAGGTATTAGTTTTATATTTATAAAATGCTTGATTTAAAAGCATAATAAAAGAAGAAATAAGATTATCATAAAATAGCCCCCCAAGCCGTAAAATAAAACTTTTATTTGTTTGACAATTATCAACTTTTTTGATATAATAAATCAGTAAGAAATTATTTTGCAAAAATGCATTTATATATATAATTTACATTACAAATAATAAAAAAGAAGGAGACAAATTTAAGTATGGAAACATTTGTTTGGATTCTTCTAATTGTTATTGCGGCTATAGTTGTAGGCGTTATTACTTGGTTACTTGGTAATAATCATGGAAAACAAGTAATTGAAAACAAATATGAACGCCTAGGTAAGGATACTAAAAAAATTATTGAAGATGCCGAAAAAGAAGCGCAAGCTCAAAAGAAAGATTTAATTAATGAGGCTAAAAAAGAAATCGCTGAAGCTAAACAAGCTATGGAACAAGAAATAGCAACCAAGAAAAATGAGCTTCAAGAAGATGCTAAAAAATTAGATCGTCGTGAAATTAATCTAGAAAATAGATCGGATAATCTTGATAAGCGTGAAAATAGTCTAATTACAAAAGAAAACAAATTAGAACAACGAATTGCTGAAGTAGAAAAACGTAATAATAAAATAGAAGAATTAATTAATGAACAAGAACAAAAATTAATGGAAATAGCAGGACTTTCACAAGAAGAAGCACGCGATATCGTGTTTAAGAAACTAGAAGAAGAAATGGCTCTTGAAACGGCTATTTATGTAAAAGATGAAGTAGAAAAAGCTAAATCCGAAGCTAGCCATAAGTCACAAGTTATTTTAGCTAATGCTATTCATCAATATGCTAATGAAACCGTTCAAGAAAAAACCGTTTCAGTTGTTGCTTTACCTAATGATGAAATGAAGGGTCGTATTATTGGCCGTGAAGGTCGTAATATTAGAGCTATTGAAGCGGTTACTGGGGTTGATTTAATTATTGATGATACTCCGGATTCTGTCGTTATTTCTTGCTTTGATCCAATTAGAAGAGAAATAGCCCGAAGAACTTTAGAAATCTTAGTGTCTGATGGTAGAATTCAACCACCAAGAATTGAAGAAGTCTATAGTAAATGTACCAAAGAATTAGAAAATGAAATTCGTGAAGAAGGTGAAAAGGCCGTTTTTGAAACTGGTATTGGTAAAATTCACCCTGAACTTATTAAATTAATTGGTCGTCTTCGTTTTAGAACAAGTTATGGTCAAAACGCCCTTGCTCATTCAAAAGAAGTAGCTTTCTTAGCTGGAAAATTAGCCGTTGAAATTGGTGAAGATGAAATTCTTGCTCGCCGTGCTGGTTTACTTCATGATATTGGTAAATCAACTGACCATGAACAAGAAGGAAGCCATGTTGATATTGGGGTTGAAATTGCGACTAAATTTAGAGAAAATCTGGTTGTTATTAATGCAATTGCTTCCCACCATGGTGATGTTGAGCCTAGTAATGTTATTTCTGACTTAGTTGCAGCGGCCGATATTCTTTCAGCTGCTCGCCCTGGTGCTCGTAGTGAATCGCTTGATAGTTATATTAAACGATTACAACAATTAGAAGATTTGAGCAATGAATTTAAAGGGGTTGAAAAAACTTATGCCCTTCAAGCTGGACGTGAGGTACGTATCATTGTCAAACCGGAAGAAATTAGCGATGCAGAAGCATGTAAACTTGCCCGCGATATAAAAAATAAAATTGAAAATACGATGAATTATCCAGGTACAATTAAAGTTACGGTTATTAGAGAAACGCGAGTTCAAGAAGTAGCTCGTTAGAAAGTGAAAATAAATGTATGAAAATACTTTTTATAGGTGATATTTTTAGTGCAAGTGGTCGCGAAATGCTTGATTTGTATCTTGAAGAAATTAGGACTACTAAAAATATTAACTTTATAATTGCTAATGGTGAAAATATTGCCCATGGTAATGGTATAACTAATAATTATTATAAGTTTTTACTAGATCATCATGTCAATATTGTAACGCTTGGCAATCATACTTTTGCTAATCATGACATATTTAATTTTATTGATGATGCGAAAAATTTAATTAGACCATTAAATTATCCCGATAAAGTACCAGGTCGAGGTTATATTACGATTAAATATAATAACTTATCGATTACGGTTTTTCAAGTGATGGGTAGAACCTTTATGAATGCTATCCTTGATTGCCCTTTTGTTAAAACCGAAGAACTTTTACAAAAAGTTAAAAGTGATATTTATATCTGTGATTTTCATGGTGAAGCAACTAGTGAAAAAATAGCTTATGCTCATCATTTTGATGGTAGAATTAATATTATTGTTGGCACCCATACTCATGTTCAAACTAATGATGCTCATCTATTACCTAATGGTACAATGTATATGACAGATTTAGGTATGACAGGGGCTTTAGATGGAGTTATTGGGGTCGAAAACGAAACAATTATAAAGAAATTTTTAACTGGTCTTCCTGTGCGCCATACGCCAATGGAGAAAGGTCGCAAACAATTAAATGGCTTAGTTGTAGAAATTAATGATACAACTCATAAAGTGACAAATTTCGAGATAATCAATATGGTAAAATAAAAGATGTAGGCATATAATTCATAAGTGATGAATAGGATTAAATGCAGTACAATAAAATTTAGTAGGGGGTACCATATTAATGGAAGTATTAAAAGTTTCATCAAAATCAAAACCAAATTCAGTTGCAGGGGCACTAGCCAATGCCTTTCGTGAAAAGCAAACGGTTGAAATTCAAGCTGTAGGCGCTGGTTCTTTAAATCAGGCTATTAAAGCAATCGCAATTGCAAGAGGTTATGTAGCGCCAACTGGCAAAGATTTAATTTGTGTGCCAGCATTTAGTGACATTGTCATTGATGGTGAAGAACGCACAGCAATTAAATTAATTGTAGAATCTCGTAAATAAGTTGGCCAAACGCCAACTTTTTACTTATTTAGGAGAGGTTATATGAATTTACCAACATTATTTACCAACCGCTTAATTATTAGACCTATATCAATTTTAGATGCGGATGATATGTATGAATATGCTAAAACCCCATATGTTGGACCAACTGCTGGATGGGCACCTCATACATCAATTCAAGAAACAATATCAATCATCAAAGCCATGACCATTATTAAAAGTCCTTATGAGTTAGGTTGTTGGGCAATTGTTTTAAAAGCTAATAATAAAATGATTGGCACAATTGAATTATATAATTATTTTAGTCATTTTAAAGCAGAACTGGGATATTCTGTTAATCCTGCTTATTGGGGAAATGGTTATGCAACAGAAGCTGCTCAAGAAGTAATTAGTTATGGATTTGATTTTCTTGATTTAAAAAGAATAGAAGTTGGTACATTTGTTGATAATTATCAATCACAAAGAGTATGCGAAAAATTAGGCTTTATCAAAGAAGGCATTGCCCGCAGTGGCTATGTTAGATATGATGGCAAAATTTTTGATAAAGTAGTTTTTGGTATGACGCTCGAAGAATATCGGCAAATCTATAAAAAAGAAAGAATAAATTAAAGTGATTAAAAATATGAAACAAGTCGAAGAAAAATACGTAAAATTAATAGAACCATCATTAAAAGATGCACGTATGCGAAAACAACAAAATGTTAATATTAACTATTTTTTTCTTGATCCTAAATACTTAAATTTAGGATTGGGCAAATATTATTTATTAAAAACTTATGGTTGTCAAGGCAATTTAGCCGATAGTGAAAAAATAGCAGGCATCTTAGAAAAAATGGGTTTTGAAAAAGCAACCACCGAATTACAAGCTGATTTAGTGTTATTTAATACTTGCGCAATCAGAGAAAATGCGGAAGAAAGAGTATATGGTGAATTAGGCCGATTTCAAAAATTTAAAAAAAAGAAACCTAATATGATATTAGGCCTTTGTGGATGTATGCCTCAAGAAGAAAAGACAATTGTTAAATTAAAAAAGCAATTTCCTCAAATCAATATTATTTTTGGTACACATAATATTGCAAGTTTACCCGAATATATATATGATGTTTTAAACTGCCAAAAAAAAGTAGTTGATGTAAAATCCATCGAAGGCGATATTTATGAAAATATACCGAGTGTTAGGGATCATCCTAAAAAGGCATGGGTTAATATAATGTATGGCTGTGATGAATTTTGTACATATTGTATTGTCCCATATACAAGAGGTAAAGAAAGATCAAGAAGACCTAATGATATTATTGAAGAAGTAGAAAAACTTGCCCAAGATGGCTATGTAGAAGTTACTTTACTTGGCCAAAATGTTAATGCATATGGAAAAGATTTTACCGACCTAAATTATACTTTTGCTAATCTTTTAACGGATTTAAGTAAAACATCAATTAAACGAATTAGATTTACAACTTCACATCCTCGTGATTTAGACGATGCTACAATTATGGCAATGGCTAATGGTCAAAATATTATGCCACACTTACACTTGCCAGTTCAATCTGGTAGTAATGAAGTTTTAAAAAGAATGAATCGTAAATATACGAAAGAAGAATATTTAACGAAAATTCAAAAATTAAAACAAGCAATCCCCGATATCTCATTAACAACCGATATTATTGTGGCTTTTCCTGGTGAAACCGAAGAACAATTTCAAGAAACAATTGAGCTTGTTAAGGAAGTTAGTTATGCGGGGGCCTTCACTTTTATTTATTCACCAAGAGAAGGAACACCAGCGGCCAAATATCCTAATAGTTTAAGTGAAGCTGAAAAACATCAGCGCCTTGAAAGATTAAATGAAGTGGTAAATGAGCAAGCGTTAAAAAATCATCAAAAATATGAAAACCAAATCGTTGAAGTTTTAGTTGATGGCCCAAGCAAAAATAATGCCAATATTTTAACGGGCTATACGAAACATAATATGTTAGTTAATTTTGAAAATAAGACCGATAATTTATGCCAAATTGGCGATTTAGTTCAAGTAAAAATTATTAAAGCATATTCATGGCATCTTTTTGGTGAACTCATTAAATCATAAAAAACCAAAAACAAATGGCGATTTTCCATCGCCATTTTTTATTGTTATAATTAAACGATATTATTTTCAAAGAAAAAAATGCACCAATATTTTAATAATTGCATAAATTAAAATAGGTGATAAAATGAAGTATTATCTAGTAGGAATTAAAGGAACTGGAATGGCAAGTTTAGCTAAACTTTTAAAAGATTGGGGTCATTTTGTTATAGGAAGCGATGTTGATGATGACTATTTTACGGTAAATGCATTAAAAGAAGCTCATATTCCCCTTTTAAGTTTTGATGAAAAAAATATTACTGATGGCTTTTTTTATATTATAGGTAATGCTTTTGATGAGGCAAATATTGAAGTCCAAACAATTTTTAAGAATAATTATCGTTATTTATATTATCATGAATTTATTGGCCATAATCTTCCTTTTAAAATTATTGCATGTTCTGGCACTCATGGAAAAACAACCACGGCCTATTTATTAACTAATTTTTTAGGAAAAAAATGCAATTACATAATTGGTGATGGTGAAGGCGGTGGATATAATAGTAATCTTTTGGTTTTAGAAGCATGTGAATATAAAGAACATTTTTTAAGCTATTTTCCAGAAATATTAATTATTAATAATATTGAGTTAGATCATACTGATTATTATAAAAGTAAAAAACAATTAATTAATGCTTTTCAAAAAGTTGCCAAACAAGCTAAAATTATTTTAGTTAATGGCGATGATAAAAATGCTCGCCAAATTAAACATCCGCATAAAATTACTTTTGGCTTTAAAACCAAAAATGATGCAACCATTAAAATTCTTAGTACTACATCTAATGGTTACTATATTAAATTAAAATATCAAAATAATAACTATTTCAAAGTTCCTTATCTTGGTAAACATATGATTTATAACTATGTTGCGGGCTACCTTGCAACTAAAATATTAGGATATGAGCCAAGACTTAATCATCAGCAATTACCTAAAAAAAGATTAATGAGCAAAAAATATAAAAATGCGCTTATTATTGATGATTATGCTCACCATCCAACTGAAATTAAAGCTCTTTATGAAACGTTAAGCCTAACATATCCTAATAAGAAAATTAATGTTATTTTTCAACCTCATACTTATGAACGAACACTTCATTTTAAACGGGACTTTAAACGTGCTCTTAAATTATTTGATGTTGTATATGTGATGGATGTCTTTACCTCTAAAAGAGAAAGTAAAAGTATTGCTTTGCAAAAAAAGGTCAATAAAGTTTTCAAAAAATTTAATAAAATTGATAAACTTGTCATTGACCAAATTGGAGCATTAGATGAAATTTGGCTCTTCCTAGGAGCAGGGCTTGCTAGTGATTTAATTAATCAACTTCCTGATGAAAATGTAAAATAATTTTTCATAAAATTTGCAAAAAGTATTGATATTTTTTTACAATTGTGGTATAA
>CANQDG010000028.1 GCA_947591495.1 uncultured Bacilli bacterium | reverse complement strand
CGCTCATTTTGTATTAATTTACATATCTGAGCTTTTTTTATTATCATTTTACTTGATTACTTATGTTTATTATATCATAAAGATTGATATAATGCTACTAATTTGCTAGAAAAATAACAAATCTAAGGCTTTCAGTTAATCGATGAGCGCATATTTGACAACATCATCAATAACCTCAACCGGAATAATATTTAAACTATTTTTGACACTTTGAGGGATCTCTTCTAAATCTTTGAGGTTATCTTTAGGAATAAGAATGGTTTTTAAGCCACTTCTACAAGCGGCAATCGACTTTTCGCGTAAGCCTCCAATTGGTAAAACTCTTCCGCGTAAAGTTATTTCACCCGTCATTCCAACACTATGATTAACTTTTTTACCATTAAAAGTCGAAATAATTGCTGTGGCAATTGTCACACCAGCTGATGGTCCATCTTTAGGAATGGCCCCTTCTGGTACGTGAATATGAATATCACTCTTTTTAAAAACATCTAAATTGATATCAAATTTTTCAGCATTCGTTTTTACATAACTTAAGGCTGCCTCAGCTGATTCTTTCATTACATCACCAAGTTTACCTGTAAGTAAAAGTCTGCCATCACCTTTATAGTGGGTTGCCTCAACTGATAAAGTATCACCACCAAATTGTGTATAAGCAAGTCCTGTTACGACGCCAACTTGGTCAAGTTCTTCGGTAATATTATGGGTATATTTAGGTCTGCCTAAATATGTTTCCAAATTATCAGCATCAATAGCAACTTTTTCTAAATGATCCATTAAAATGGCTTTAATGGCTTTACGAACAAGGGTACCAATCATTCTTTCTAATTCCCGAACGCCTGCTTCTCTGGTATATTCTTGAATAATGCGATAAATTGCTTGATCACTAATGCTAAAAGCATCAGTATCTAAACCATTAGCAAGTAATTGTTTTTTTACTAAATGACGTTTAGCAATTTCAAATTTTTCATATTCAGTATAACTTGAAACTTCTACAATTTCTAACCGGTCACGAAGCGGGGCAGGAATGTTATCAAGATAGTTAGCTGTAGCGATAAAGAAAACATTAGATAAATCATAAGGTTCTTCTAGATAATGGTCACTAAAGTAACGATTTTGTTCTGAATCTAAAACCTCAAGCATTGCACTAGTAGGGTCTCCTTTATAATCACTTGACATTTTATCAATTTCATCAAGTAAAAAGACGGGGTTATTGGTTTTAGCTTTAGCCATTGATTGTAAGATACGACCTGGTAAAGCTCCTAAGTAAGTTCGACGATGTCCTCTTATTTCTGATTCATCTTTAATTCCACCTAAGGCTTGTTTAACAAATTGCTTATTTAAAGCTTTTGCAATACTTTTAGCAAGCGATGTTTTACCAACTCCTGGAGGACCTACAAGACAAAGAATAGTTTGAGGATTTTTATGCGTCATAATCTTTACCGCAAGATATTCTAAAATCCGCTCTTTAACAAGATCTAAGCCATAATGATCTTTATCAAGTTCTGCTTTAGCAAGATTAATGTCTTCGGTATCAACCGATTGAGCACTCCAAGGAAGTTCAATCATAAAATCAAGATATTTTCGAATGACACCTGATTCAGGTGAATTGCCAGGCATTGAAACATAACGATTTAGTTCAATCATTGCTTTTTCTTCAATTGCTTTTGGCATTTTGGCTTCTTTAATCTTTTTTCTTAATTCGTCAATCTCGGTTTCTCTTTTAGCTTTTTCCCCGAGTTCTTCTTGAATGGCTTTCATCTTTTCTCTTAAATAATATTCTTTTTGTGAATCATTGATGCTTTTTTTAACATCATTTTCAATCTTAATTTCTAATTCCTTATACATTTGTTGCTTATATAAGTCTTCTAAAACATAATTAAGCCGAACTGTTACATCTAGTTCAAATAAATATTTAAGTTTAGTAGCATAATCAAGATTTAAATTAAAAGCAATAATATCACTAAATTCATCATAACTCAAATCAGGATTTAAAAGACTACTATCTTTCATAATTGTACCATCTAAGCCATTTTGAATAATAAACTTTTTAATTAAACTATAAGTGGCAACTTCTTTAACATGATCTGAGGAAGTTGATGGACAAGTTACAAAATCAACTAAAAAGCTCGGATTGGAACTAACAAAACCTTTAATGTCACAGCGAACAATTGTTTCAAATTTTACTCTTCTTGTGCCGTTAGGGCTTGTCATATTAAGAACGATTTTAGCAACCACTGCCCGTCGATAAAAATCATTTTCCGTTAAGGGAGTTTTATTTTTTTCGGGAACTAATAAAACTAAATAATTTTTGTATTGTTCGGCTGTTTTTAAAACTTTTAAATCTAAATCATTACTAAAATCAACGCGAACTTCATTGTTTGGAAGGGGCGCAAAATCTTTTACGACAATTCCAGGTAGTTGAGCATCTATTTTTTCTATTCGATTAAACATAAAAATTCTCCTTTCTCTAAAATTTCTTAATTAATTATTTTTTCTTTGATTTTACTAATTTGGTTTTGACTAACTTCTAAAATTTTAGTTCCATCATTTAAAGGTAATTCAAATAAGGTATCTAATAACCGTTCTTCAACGATTTTGCGAAGTGATCTTGCCCCAACTTTTTCTTTTATGGCGCGCCTTGCAAAATCATCTAAAGCATCATCTAAAAAAGCCAGTTCAATATCACAAACTTGAAAAATCTTTTGATATTGTTTAATAATCGCATTAGATGGTTTAGTTAAAATTGTCTTTAATTCTTCTTGCGATAAATCTTCTAATTTAGCGATAACCGGAAGTCTTCCTAAAAGTTCAGGAATAATTCCGTATTTACGAATCTTATCTAAATAATCATCATTATTCGTAATAACATGCGAATTAAAACCAACACTATATTCTTCTTTATGGTTAAGGCCTTCAAATGCGCCCGCACAAATAAATAAAATATTAGAAGTATCAATTTTTAAACATTCTTGATAAGGATGTTTTCTACCCCCTTGGGGTGGAACATTAATAACACTACCTTCAATAATTTTTAAAAGGGCATTTTGAACTCCTTCACCCGAAACATCTCTTGTAATTGAAGGATTTTCGCTTTTTCTTGCTAGTTTATCAAATTCATCAATAAACACAATGCCTTTTTCGGCTAAATCAATATCATAATCGGCATTTTGAATTAATCTTAATAAGATATTTTCCACATCTTCACCGACATATCCGGCTTGGGTATAAACAGTTGCATCACAAATAGCAATGGGCAAATTTAAGATTTTAGCCATCGTTTTAGCTAAATGGGTTTTACCAGTTCCGGTTGGACCAATCATTAAGATGTTTGATTTTTCTAAATTAAGACTAGGATTATTAATTCTTATACTATGTAAATATAAGGCTACTGCTAAAATTTTTTTGGCTTGCGTTTGACCAATTACTTCTTGGTCAAGCTTATTAAAAATGATTTGAGGACTTAAGTTTTTTAGTTCTTGAATTTTAGTTTGTTTTTCTTGAGCTGTAGTTTCAAATTCAACTAGTTTATGATAAAGTTCTAAGCAGTCAAAACAAATGCAAGCATTTAAACCTTCAATACCTAAATTATTAATCGTAATTTCATTATTACAAAATGAACAAAATTTGGCTTTTGCCATATAATAATCACGCTCCATAATTATTATGGAGCGAATTAAATATTTTATGATTTAATTTTGGTTAATTGCTACTTTTTAGAATTTTTGATAGAAGCATTAGCCTTTAAAAGTTCCATAACCTTTAAAGCTTTAACATGATATTCAACTTGATGTTTAGGATAACGTTTTTTAACTTCATTAATATTTTTTAAATTAGCTTCTTGACCATTGGCACTAGCAAGTGATGCATATTCTTTTTCAATTTCTTCATCAGTTGCTTTAATACCTTCGATTTCCATAATTTTTTCAAAAGCAAGTTCTTGTAAGAAGGATTTTCTTGTATATTCTTCAACTCGTTTTTTATAATCATCCATTGAACTTACACCACTATATTGAAGGAGAAGTTCAACTGGCATTTTATATTGCTTAGCTTGATCTTCAACTCTTTTAACTTGTTCTTGGATTTCATTATTAATCAATGAATCAGGGAATTCAGCATAAGATGCAGCACATAAAGCATCAACTAAAGCATTTTCTAAATGGCGTTTAGCTTCCTCTTCTTTTTTCGTCTTGATTTCTTTTTTTAGATGTTCTAAATATTCATCAACAGTTGAAACATTCGCAACATCTAATTCTTTTATAAGTTCATCGGTAAGTTCAGGTTTTACTTTAGTTTTAACTTCATGAACTTTAACTTTAAAGATAGCATCTTTGTTTGCTAAAGATTCATGATAATCTTTCGGGAAAGTTACTTTAACTTCAACTTCATCTTCAGGCTTACTGCCAATAAGTTGATCTTCAAAGCCTGGAACAAAACTATTAGAACCAAGTTCTAAAGCATAGTTTTCCGCTTTTCCCCCATCAAAGGCTACGCCATCAACAAAGCCTTCAAAATCGATCACAACTGTATCACCTTTTTCGGCTGCTCCATCTTTTAAAACATTTTCAACTCTTTGTTCTAAAACTTTATCGATTTCTTGATCAACATCTTTTTTCGTAACTCTCGTTGAAAGAGGTTCAACTTCTAGGCCTTTATAATTTCCAAGATGAACTTCGGGCCAAACATCAACTGTTACAGTATAAGTAAAGCCTTCACCTTGTTTAAGGGTTGTATAATCTAAATCAATTTTCGGACTATCAGTTGGGAAAACTTTAGCTTCCATTAAAGCGTTAGGATATGTTTCATCTAAAACAAATTGGACCGCATCGCTATATAAACTTTCAACGCCAAAACGTTGAATAAACATATTTTTAGGCATCTTACCAGGTCTAAAGCCATCAACTTTTACTTCTTTAACGACCTTTTCAAAGGCTTTATCTAAAGCTTTACTAAAGGTGCTTGCTTCAACTTCAATCGTTAATTTTACGGAATTTTCACTTAAGCGTTCAACATTTACACTCATTTTTCTTTCTCCTTCAATTTTTTCTAACATCAAATTTTTTATGCTTTATCATTATACTAAATTTTGGCATTTTTAGCAAGTTATAGGCTTTTATTATATTTTGATAAAACGTATTCTTCAACAAAGCGAAGTGGGGCAGGTCCACAATCTAAAATATATTGATGGAAAGTTAAATAATCAAAATCATCTTTAGCAAGTTCTTTTACTTTAAGTTGTAAATCTTTAAGTTTAAAGTAAGTAAAGAAATAAGTTTGATAATTATTCGGAATTTCAACTAATTGTTCAAAAACCGCATTTATGGTTTCATCAGTAATATTAGGATTATAACTTAATAAGAATTCTTTCAAATCGCCTTGATCCCAACCATCATAATGGATTCCCATATCAATTCTTGAATTAATAGCCATATTGTATTCTTCATTAAGGATTAAGTAATTAACTAAAGCATCAGAATATTTACCACGTAAAAGTTCAAAACTAAAAATTTCTGTATAAGTTGCCCAACCTTCGCTATATCCTGATGATCTTAAAACTTTTCGCAAAATGTTAACATCTTGATTTTTAAAATAAACATTTTGATATAAGTGACCAGGATAGCCTTCATGCGCAAGCGTTGTGTATAAATAATCATAATCTAAATTACCATCTTCGTCTTTAATATCCGCATTATTTAAATAAATGAATTCTTCAGTGTAATTATCAACGGCACTTGTCATATAAGCTGCTGGACTAAAGTTGTCCTCCATAGCTTTGTCGATATATTTTACTGTAATTTTCGGTTTATTCGTAAGAGGTGGAAAATAAAGATCAAAAGCAGTTTGATAATAAGCAAGTTGTTCTTCAGGGGTTGTATTCATCAATTCATATTCTAAAACTTCTTGTCTAAAATTCGTATTTGTTTGGGCAAGGGTGCGATAATATTCAATCTCATCACGACATTTAGCAATTTTTCCATCAATATAAGCAATTGCATCTTCCATTGAAATCTTATATCCGACCGTATCTTGGAAATCAATTTCATAATATTGCTTACCGATTTCTTCCCCATCAGCAGTTACATAATGAGCAAGTCCTAAAGAATTTTTAGCCTGTCCTTTCAATTTAGGTAACTCATCTTTGACATAGCGATAACCTTCTAAAAGCGGACCCTTAACTTTTTCTTCATTGATTTTTTTGTAGGTTGTTTTTTCTTCACTAGTTAAAAAACTACATTCATCAATTTTTTTGTTAACACTGCTTATCATAAAGTGTTCAGCAGAGTCTGCTTTGGTAATAAAATTATCGCATTGACCAACAACTTTATCAATAACAAAATCAGGCATTCCATAACCTTTATCGGCTTTTTCTTGTTCAAATTCAACATATTTTTGGAAAGTTTCAGGAACTAAATCAAGATATTTAAAATAATTTTCCACATCAAGTTTACTTCTAAACTTATATTCAACAAGTAAAAGCGGAAGTTGCGCTTGATAACCTAAATATGAACCTAAATAATTATTGCTTAAGTAACTCATTTCCGGAGTTTTAGCATTAATATTATCAAGTAAATCAACAATAATATTATAAGTCATTTTTTGATCATCATTTAATTTTTCATAATCATATCGATTGATATTACCAAAGATTAAATTAATATAGATTTTGGATGCTTCACTAGCAATTCCCGGTGTTGGAAGCGTTGGTTCGCTGTGTTCTAGACCAAAATCTTCGGGTTTTTCAAAAAGATAATTTAAGGTAAGTTCATCACCATCAATCAATAAATGAAAAATGGTTTCAGAAAAAGCATCAAAAGTTGAAGGATCAAGTTCACCAGCACAAGAATCACAACTAGAACCAAAAATAGCAGCCATAACAATTAATAATAAACATAATATTTTACGTAATTTTTTCATTTTTCTATCCTTCCTTAAAATTTATTTTTTTCATACATTTCAATTGTCACTTCATTTTGTTTACGATAACTTAAATAATAAAGATCATTATTAACGATAATTTTATCGGTCTGATAGGCTTCAACAAGCGCTAATTGGTGTTTAGGAAAACCTAATGGTTGATCTAAATATTTAAGTGATGCCTCATAAATAGTATAAGTTTGATAAAAGCTATCTAATAAATCATCAACATCTTTTTCTTTTAACAAACATTTCGCAAGTTTTTGTCGTTTAGGGTTTGCAACATATTTTTCTAAATCAATGCCGGTATTTTCATCAGATAACGCCACACAACCTAAATTACCTGAATGGCTTAAACTAAAATAGCCCTTATCACAAAAAGGTTTACCATTTTGACTAAACCAAAGATGGCAATCATTTAGACTACATCCCCACGTTTTTTTCATCAATTCATCTAATAAGCACCAGACGAAAAGTGATTCTTGATATGCTTTTAGGTTTTTCTTCAAAGCTAAATGATCTAAGATAACAGGGGGAAGATTATGATTTAAATTAATGGAAAGATCTATTTTAGCATACCAAATTTTAAGCATTTTATCACCTATTATATTAATATTATATCATATTTTTTTTAATTTAGTCAAAAAATGATATCGAAAAGTCCCATCTAAAGCAAGATTGCTATCTAGATGGGCTTTCATATTAATGATTAAAAATTATTCGTTCATTTTTGAACATTTTGGTAAGAAGCATTACACCTAAAATGACATATCCTAAATTGCTTATAATACAAAGAAGAAAATTAATAGGATTAATTGTATTATTAAATAGACTTGTCAATGATTGCACAACATTATAAATTGGAATTAAATACAAAACAAAATTATTAGCGTGTGCATCAATGCCAAAGTTCATAAGGCCTACGAAAAGGACAATCATCATTAACGGAACTGCTAAAGACGAAGCTTCTTTGACACTTTTGGCAAAAGTTGAAAGAATCGTTAAAATCGTTGTAAATAATAAAACCGTCATCATTATAACGAATAAAACAAGAATAATCGTTACAGGATGATAAAGTTCAACGCCTGATGCATATCCACCCATTAATTTAGGAATTGAAGTAATAACTCCTAAAAAAGTAACGACCGAACTACTTAAAGCTGTTATGCTAATGGCTAAAATTTTACCAAAGGCAAGTTCACTTCGCTTAATTGGTGTAACCAAAAGGGTGGAAATCGTTCCTCTTTCTTTTTCCCCCGCAATCGATTCGGCACAAATTCCCATTGTGCTACTAAACAATAAAACAAGTAAAAGGAAAGGTAAAATAGTCGCAATAAGTTCTTGGAAGATATCACTTGTAACCGTAACATCATAGTTAATATTTTGATCTTTATTAATATCAAATTTATTAGATAAAGATGTTTCGTAATTATTTAAAGCATCTAAATAAGTTGTATATAATTGTTCTGATTTGGTGGATGCGGACTTGTAATAAATTTGAACAGCGGGTGCTACTTCGCCACTATCAACTTGATAATTTTGAACTTTTTGCATGAAATCTTCTTCATAAATAATATACAGGTCAATTTCTTCATTTTGTAATTTATCAAGAGCCGCTTCTTTTGATAATTTTGTATCTGAGCGCTTAATTGTAAAAGGGGTGCCATCTAATAAATTTTTTAGTGCTTCTGGCTCATTTTCAACATAAATTATACCTTCTTCTGGTAAAGACTCCACATTATTAATAATACTACCCATAGCATTATATAAAACAAAAATCAAAACACCTGGTAAAAAAAGGCCAATAATCATCCGAAAATCGGTAAAATATCTTTTTAATTCCTTTTTGGCAATAATCCATATGTTATGCATTTAAATCACCACCTTTTTCTTCATATAAGCGGAAGAAAAGTTCTTCTAAGGTTTCGTTTTTTGTAAGATTAGCTAAACTATCTTCAATCGCCATTTGGCCATCAAAAATAATGCCAATACGATCGCATATTTTTTCAACAAGCGAAAAAATGTGGGTTGATATAATAATTGTCTTACCAGCTGCTTTTAACTCCATTAAATAATCTATGACAATTTTAGAAGCAATAACATCAAGACCATTTGTTGGTTCATCAAAAATAATAATTTCCGGATCATGAATTAAAGAAACAACGAGTGCTACTTTTTGTTTCATTCCGTTTGATAAATTACCAATCTTAACTTCTTTAAATTTGTCAATCCCAAATTTATTAAAAAGAAAATCTTTTCTTTCCTTTATTTCTTCTTTTTTCATATGATGTAAAGCCCCAAAATAATCGCATAAATAATTAGGAGTGAAAAAATCATCTAATTTTAATTCACTAGTCAAAAAACCGATTTTTTCTCTGATTAATGCTGGCTTATCATCAAGATTAATTCCATCAAACAAAATTGTTCCTTGATCTTTTTTTATAAGTGTGCAAATAATTCGTAAAGTTGTTGTTTTACCTGCGCCATTTGGCCCCAGTAATCCATAAATTTCTCCTTTATAAGCATTAAGATGAAGGCCATTTAAAGCAACTTTATACGTATCGGTTGTTTTATTAATTTTACGTTGCTTGGCAGATAATTTGAATTTTTTTGTTAAATTATCAATTTTTAAAATTTCAACCATAAATTCTCCTTTTTTAGATTCTTGTCTATATTATATCAAAACTAATTTTAATTTTCAAATATAATGTATATAAATGTATAAAAATGTATAATATTAAAAATTTGCTTTTTTTCGCATAAAAAAAGAAGGTTTTTTAAGCCTTCTTAAAAACTTAACTATTTTTACTAGCAATAATCGTGTCCGCAATATAATCTAAGTGGTCACCAGCTCTTTCTAAATTAGAAATGAGATTAATAAAGACACCACTACTTTGAGGTTTACAAGTTCCTTCTTCAAGTCGTTTAATATGACCATTGATTAAATCGCTTCGCATTGTATCAATTTCATTTTCTAAAGCTTTGACATCTTTTAGGAGATTGAAATCACCATATAAGACAATTTTTTTTACATTGGCAAATTGATCCTTTAGCATTTGTTGTAAATGTTTAATTGAATCATAAACGGCATCCGAAAAGCTAATACTATTGTCAATTATAAAATGGGTATATTTAATGACATTATCGGCTATTTCGGCTTCCCGGATGAAGTCATTTAAAATATGGTGAAGGGCCGAAATTGTTTTTTCATCGTTAATTGTAACTTCTTGGGAAGCTACTTTTACTAAATAGGCAACAATTTCTTGATTGATTATTTCAATATCGGCTATTTCCTTGCGCGTTTCAGTTTCTGATTCAAGGTTTTTATTAATGAAATCACTGATGGTTAAATCAAGGGTCTTCATGGCCTTTTCACCAAGTGCTATTGTTTCTTTAACCGCTTGGTTAATGGCAATTGAAGGCGTATGTAAGAAACGTTCATCCAAAAAGTTTGTTTTAACATCTTCTTTTTTATCTTTAATAATAAGTTTAGATAGTTTAACAAATCCTTCAATAAAGCCAATAAATAAAAGCGTTGATACTACGTTAAATAAAGTATGGAACATCGCAATCTGTGTTGTAGGTTTACTAAACCATCTAACTAAAGTATCATTCATAAAGTTTTTCCATATTAGCAAAATAATAGTAAAAATTAAGCTACCAAAAACATTAAATAAAAGATGAATCAAACTTGCACGTTTAGCATTAACCGATGCACCAATTGATGATAAAAGTGCGGTAATGCAAGTTCCAATATTAGTTCCAAGGATAACAAATAAAATAGCATTAGGCGTATTACCAATTGTCATACCAGCGCCAACCATTGAAATGAGAATGGTTGTTATCGCGGAAGAACTTTGAATGATAGCTGTTAATAATGCCCCAATTAAAAGAAGTAAAAAAGGATTATTGACGCGCTGTAAAACATTAACAATTGCATCCGATTGACGGAAGACTTCCATTGAATTAGACATAATCTGTAAAGCAACAAAAACTAATCCTAATCCCGCAAGCATTAAACCAATCGTCTTGACTTTATCTTTTTTACTTAAAATATTCATAAAGATTCCAATAAATGCCAAAATAGCAATATAAGCAACGATATCAAAACTTTGTAAAGCAACGATTTGAGCGGTAATGGTCGTTCCAATATTAGCTCCCATAATCATCGATGTTGCTTGAAATAAATCCATCACGCCCGCATTAACAAATCCCACTACCATTATCGTGGTAGCGCCTGAACTTTGAATGACCGCTGTTACTAAAGCCCCAATTCCGACTCCAATAAAACGATTTTTCGATGTGCGATTAAATAATCTTTTTAATCCGGAACTTGCTAATTTTTCGATATTTTCCGATAGAACTTTAAAACCTAATAGGAATGCTCCCATTCCTCCTAAAAGTTCTACGATTGCTAAAATCATTCCATTATTCATATAATCTCCATAAGTTTAAACTACTCTTATATTTTATCACATTTTTTGCAATTTTAGGCAATTTTGGCATTATTAACCATATTAGTAATTTTAGTTAAATCATCATTGGTTAAGCGGCGGTTAGATAAAACCGTGCCTTTAAATTTAACCACATCATCTATCTTTGGTAATGGGTAATACGTTTGCATAGCATAACTCCAACTTTGAAGCCAAACATCATCAAAGATTTCATGCCATTTTTCATCAATTGTTTGATAATTTACAATCATATCATAGGCCTCTTGATAAGGGGTACAATAACCAACAACTGAGGAATTTAAATATGCATTTTCTTTTTCAATCATAAAATTAATGAATTCATGAGCCAGTTTGACATGTCTTGCTTTTTTAGGAATTACTAAATTATCCATAAAAGCAATTGTTTTACTAGGAATATAAATATCAAAAGGAATATTCTCTAGTAAGGTGCCACTTTGAAGTTCAATATATAATTGATCTAAAAAATCACCCGTATAAACAAAAGCCAAATCAAGATTATTAATAGCAATTTGTTTTTTTAATTGATCAGTGCCCCATTCAACAAAATTAGCATTCTTAATTAAATTATAAGCCTTTTCTAAACTTTCACTATCGACATAATTAGGGTCAGCATCACTTGCAAACATCGCCGTAGCATATGCATAACGAGGAACGTTATACATCGCAACGCGTAAATTAGAATTAAAGGAAGAATGGTTAAAATAAACCGGCCAACCATCAGTTTCCATAAGGGCTTCTTTTAGTCCATTTACTTTTTTATTATACATTAAACCAAAAGTTCCCCAAAGGTATGGTACCGCATAATCTTCCAACGTTTTTCCCATTTGACTACGAATGCCTTGAGCGCCCGGAAGCAATTTATCATTGTGATAATTAGGAATTAAATCATAATTGATTTTTTGCAATAAATCTTTTTGTTGCATTTTTTCAACCATATAATCGGAAGGGACAACGATATCATAAGCCGTTGTGCCACTTTTAACTTTAGCATAAAATAGTTCATTTGATTCCGCAATGCTAATGTTAACAATACAATGATATTCTTCTTCAAATTTGGTAACTAAATCTTCGTTGATGTATTCGCCCCAATTCAAAATAAGCAGTTGACTTTCCGTTTTACAACTACTCATAAAATAACAAAGAAGACTTAACGCCAAAAGACCAAAAAATTTTTTGAGAGTTCTTTTTTTCATTATTTTATTTTCCTCTTTTGATTTTTAATACTAATGATATTAGCAAATAGTAAAATTAACATCGCACCAAAAATAACAATACTATTAAAGGCATAAACCGCAGGCGTTAAATCTTTTCTACCAATTGAACCGTAAATCCAAATTGATAAATTATCAAAGCCATTACCAGTCGTAAAATAACTAATCACAAAATCATCAAAACTCATCGTAAAAGCCATTAACATTCCCGATAAAACGCCATTTCTAATTGCGGGCAAAATAACTTTAAATAACGCTTTACGCGGTTTAACGCCTAAATCTAAGGCGGCATCCATTAAATTAGGATCGATATCGGAAAGTTTAGGTAAAACATTTAAAATAACATATGGTAAAGTAAAATATACATGAGCAATTAACAAAGTTGGAAAGCCAAAAATATAAGGGAAAATTTTTAAAAGTAACGAAAAAATTAACATCAAACTAATACCAGTAACGATATCAGCATTTAAAAGCGGGATATTATTAAGAAGCATAATCCGCTTTCTTCTTTTTAAATTACTATTAAAAACACCAATCGCAATTAACGTTCCCAAAAATGTTGAAATTAAAGTAGCCGTAATGCTAACCACAAACGTATTAATAATTGATTTAAAAAGCATTCGGTGTTCTGTAATTTTAAAATACCATTTAAAAGTAAAACTTTTAAATTCGGTCGTGCTACCACTTGAATTAACTGAATAAATAAAAATAATAATAATTGATAAATAAAGAATAATGGCCACTAAAATAACGGTGATAATGCCAATTATTTTTAAGATTTTTTTAAGGATGGCAAAATTATGATATCCATATTCGGCCATCGTGGCAATTTCTTTTCCACTTAGAGGACTAATTTTAACTTTTCTTTCCATTATAAAATGGTCTCTCCTTCTTTATCAAATTTATTAACAAGCGCAATTGAAACCAAAATTAAAAGCAAAATAACAATGGCAAGTAAAGAACCAATATTATAATTCATATTTTTAAAGAATTGTTCAATTATATTACCAATCATTACAATATTACCTTTACCTAAGATTTCAGGAATGGCAAAGCCACTCATACAAGGTAAAAAAACCATTACGGAACCTGTTACTATACCTTTAAAAGAAAGTGGTAAAGTTACACGGAAAAAAGTTTTAAATTCAGTTGTGCCAAGATCAAGCGATGCTTCTTCTAACATTGGTTCGATTTTTTCTAAAGCTGTATAAATTGGTAAAATCATAAAAGGTAGATAAGTAAAAACTAACCCAATAACAACTGCTATTCCTTTACCGGCTAAGCCTTCTTGCGTATTAGGATTAAGATGTAAAAGACTTGTAATAATATTATGTGGTTCCATAATACTAGCTAAGGCTTGGGTTCTAAGTAAAAGATTAGACCACATTGGTAAAATTAAAATTGTTAAAATTAAAAATTTATTTTTAAAGTGTGATTTATAAAGAAAATAAGCGGTAATATAGCCAAGAATAATACAAATAATGGTTGATAAAAAGGCATAT
Source organism: uncultured Bacilli bacterium (assembly GCA_947591495.1). Lineage (GTDB taxonomy): Bacteria > Bacillota_I > Bacilli_A > ML615J-28 > CAG-313 > CAG-313. The sequence goes on along the minus strand of CANQDG010000028.1, from coordinate 6,782 downwards.
TTAATACTATTCCAAAGCGCAATTAGGGTTGAAGATTCCGTTAGTTGGGCAAAATTTTTTAAAGTAATTTTGATTTCATCAAAATCAAGACCTTCCATATCAAAGAAGATAAGAAAGAACATAAAGATGGTTGGAATTAAAGCTAAAGCATACAACCATATTAAATAAGGGATAGCCATTTTATGAAAACGATTATTCATTATCTTCCACCTTCATTAAATGAATTTCATACGGATCAACATTAAGACCAATGGTGCTACCAATTTCAACATCTTCATAGTTATGAATGACTAGTTCTAAATCTTGAATCATTGCGCATATTTCATAATGCACACCCTTAAAGATACTTGAAGTAACTTTTGCTAAAATCTTTGCTTTTTCAACTGGTACAACATCCCAATCTTCCGGTCTTATTACAACATCAACTGTTTCGTTTTTTGCAAAAGGATAATTATCACAATTAAAAACATTACCTAGAAAACTAACTTGTTGGTTGCCATTATATACACCGCGAAAAATATTGCTTTCACCAATGAAGTTAGCAACAAAACGATTAATTGGTTCATTATAAATATCTTTAGGCGTGCCTAATTGCTGAATAACTCCTTTATTCATAACAACAATACGATCACTCATCGTCATAGCTTCTTCTTGGTCATGCGTAATAAAAATAAAAGTTATGCCTAACCGCTTTTGCATATCTTTTAATTCATATTGCATATCTTGGCGAAGTTTTAAATCTAAAGCAGCCATTGGTTCATCTAGCAATAAGATTTGGGGACGATTAATTAAAGCCCGGGCTAAAGCAACTCTTTGCATTTGACCACCTGATAAGGCATTAATTTTACGATTTTCATAGCCTTCAAGTTTAACGGCTTTTAAGGCTCTCATTGCTTCTTCTTTAATTTTTTCTTTAAGTATTTTGTGTAATTTATATTTACTAACTTTTTGATATTTTTCTTCACATATTTGATAAATCTTTTCTTTACCAAAAAAATTTAATAAATAATCATCATTTCGATTATCTAAACCAAAAGAAATATTTTTTATAACATTTAGGTGCGGAAAAAGCGCATATCGTTGAAAAACCGTATTAACAGGTCTTGCGTAGGGCTCTAAATCATTAACGACTTTATCATTAATAATAATTTCACCACTATCAGGTTTAACAAATCCTGCTATCATTCTTAACGTAGTTGTTTTACCACAACCTGATGGTCCTAAAATGGTTAAAAATTCATTTTCATATATTTGTAAATTAATGTTGTTAACGGCAATTTCATCATCAAATTTCTTTGTGATTTGCTTTAATTCGATTAAAACTTTCTTCATTTCTTTCTCCCAAACCAACAATATTTCTTATTTCGTATTAATTATAGTCATTTACATTTTTTTATCAATATAAAATATCTAGAAAATGGTTGATATGAATATGAAAACGATTACAGATTTTATGATAAAAAAGGTCATAAACTAGCAAAAAACCACTTAAGTTATCATAGTCTACTAAGAACTTAAGTGGTTAAAAGAATATTTAATTATTTGGTTGATGAAAAAGTTGACGATTTTTCATAAAAGAAACGAGTGAAAAAACGATAATTACTAAAATAAACCCAATACTTGTGATAAATGGCAAATTTTGCATTTCTTTATTCATTCCCCCATTGACCATAATTAAAGTATGTTGTAAAGTTAAAATTGATACAATTGCACCTATTATATTAATTTGTTTAATTAAGATAATAGATAAATTTTGCGTTTTATGTGACTTTCGATAATTAATAATTGCAAAAGTAATTTTATATACGCAATAAGTTGCCATTATAATTGCTGGAATTAAACCAAATTGAACTTCTTTAGGTTTAACAACCATTAATATTATTGGGGCAATTAAACAAAAATCCATCAGGAAAATAAAAATAGTCGCAATTTTATAATTTTTAATTCGTATCTTATTTTTCACATCAATTTTTTCTTTAGCTATATGTTTTTCAACAACTAAAGTTGCAACCATAATCCAAAATAAAAGCAAGTAATAAATAAAAATTCCGATGGCAAATTCATCATGATGTTTCATTCCTAAATAGCCATTATAAATTGCAAATAAGAAATTGATAAATAAAGAAAAAATCGTTGTTAGAATGGTGCGATAAGAAAAATCGCGTTTTATTTTTTTTAATAATTCTGTCATTTTCATAATTCATCAAAAGGCCTAACGCATTTTATAATAAGTTTGCAAATCGCTTGAACATCATCTTCACAGTTTGTTTTTATCCATTCATCAATAATGGCATAAACACCATTGATATAATAAGCACTAACATATTTTTGTTCTTTTTTTTCAATATCAAAATTTGCAAAAATCGGAAAAAGAATCTTTTCTTGTAAATATTTATATTTCTCTAATGATTGCATTAAAATAGGATATTTAGCTGATACTTGATAAACAACTTTATTTTCTTTAACATGATTAAGATATGGGATTAAATATTTAGGCGTAATTAAAATTAAATCTTTTTTTTCGTGATTTTTAATTTTTTCTTCAAAAGTATTTGCTTCTTCACCAAAGCATTCAAAAAAGTTTTTGTTTAAATGATTAATTGTTTCACGTAATAAGTCGTTGATATTATCATAATGTAGGTAAAAAGTTGAGCGATTAACGCCAGCTTTTTTACAAATTTCTTTAATTGTAATAAATTGATAATCTTTTTTATTTAAAAGTTGTATAAGGGCTTGATTCATCAAAAGGGAAGTATTGTAATATTTACTTTCTGATTTATTCACAAATTATCCTCGGTTATTATTCTTCACTTATTTCTTTGGCAAGTCGTAAAATATCAGAACCATATTTATTTTTGCCTTTTATAAGCATTTTTTTATAAATTAAATAATTAAAACTAATTCCTAAAATACCTAAGATACCAACTATAATACCTAAAACGATACTAATGGTTCCGCTTGCAATTATTTCCATAGCAAGGCACATTCCAACTCCTAAAACAAGAGCACTTGTGATGCCAAAAGTATAAGCAAAGATATTAGCTGGTAATTTAGCTTTTTGATCTAATTTTTTTAATTGTTTAATTTTCATTGTTTCTTTGGGCGCATATTCAGTTGCAATACGCTCTGCATAAATTTTATCTGTATCCATCTTTTTTTCCTCCTTTATGAATTACCCTTCCATTATAGCAAAATAATTATTATTATTGAACAACACTTTTAATGAAAAATGTTGAATTAAATAATATGCGATAAATTTGCTAATGGTACAACTTTCTTAAAAATTACCTTCTTAATTAGTATTTATCTTTTGCTAACTCTAAAATCGCTTTGACTTCGGCGATTGCCCTTTTTTCTACTTCTTTATTACTACATTTTTCAACAAAAAATTTACCATTCCTTACATCAAAAAAACGAAAATACAAATCTTGTGAATACAATGTTTCAAATAAACGATTCTTTTCATATTTTGATGAATAGATTTTATTACCATAGATTGTTAACAAATATGGGTATGTCGTAAACATGCGCAAATCTATGCGATCATCTAAACTCATAAGTAACATCGGAAAAGTTCCAAAGCATCCTGATTCAACTACAATAATATGTTTTTCCTTGATTTTTTTAAGTAATGTAATTAACGTTTTTTCTATTTGAGGATATTTTTTTAAAACCCCACGCATCTTTGGTAAAACCATATCACAAAAAGCATTATAACTATCGCAATGACCACTTTCTAAAGCATTAATAATTGTAGATCTTATTTCATCATCTACATTATTTTTATTGGCTAATTTGGCTAAGGTTTTTCGTCCTAATAGCCATGGATAAATATTTTTGCGACTTTTTCTTTGATAATAAATATATGGCAATAGCGTATCACGTAACAAAAAAATATAAGCTGTATCTTCTTCATAACCTATCCATTGACAAAAATCAATCAACTCTAGTAGAAATGAATCATTTGACACATCTTTAATTTTTTCAGCATTTTCAATAAGTTCACCTATCGCCTCATTAAGTTCATAAGTAGATTGTTCATACGTAACATCAATGGTAGAAAGCATCTTATGATAAATGGGAAATGGCTGAGCATTGTTATCTTTTAGATACGCTTTTAATTTTGATACACCCGAATAAATTTCTTCTAACTTGTTACTTAACTTAGGATATCCTTCATCAACTAAGTCATCAAGGATTTTTAGTAGTTGTTGAGCGCGATATATTGTTTCCTTGCTTACATTAGCTGTTTGTAATTTTTGTAATTCATTTTTATAAAATTCCAAGTTAAATGAAATAAATCCCATCTATATTCACCTCGATTAATATTCTTGTATTAAAAATGCAAGATAGTGGGGGATATAAAGTACATTATCAATTTGAGCAATATTACCTTCGCGAATCTTAATTGCACTATCAACATGATAATGCTTATAATTTGCAAGAATGGTAGTCAAGGCTTTGGCCTTGCTATTATTAGCCTTTACTTCAATCAAGGTACATTTACCTTTAAAACGTGTGACAAAATCAATTTCAAGTCCACTTTCTTTATGAAAATAATATAATTTTCGATTCATCTTAGAAAAAGCATCTGCTATGATATTTTCATATATAGCACCTTTATAAATCAATAAATTTCCATTTAAGATGTCTGCTTGGGTTCCATCTTCTAACATTGCTATAAATAAACCACTATCTTGCATGTAGACCTTAAAAACATCATCTTTTTTATTTCCTTCAAGTGGTAATTCAGTTGCAGATAGAGCATAGCAACGACTTATGATACCTGAATCTTCAAGCCATTCTAAAGCACGCTTAAAATCATCATTTTTTCTTTTTTCATCAAGTTTGGAAAATTGAAATTTTTTATTTTCTTTTGCAAGTTGGCTTGGAATAGATTTAAACACCGAAAGAATAGTGGCAAGTTCTTTTTTGTCAACATAAAGGGAATTATCTTGTTTCAAATGTCTTCCAAAATCATCTTGATATGACTCTAAAATATTACGTTGCAATTTTAAAACTCGATTTAAATCACCTGTTTCAATAAAAGCTTGCACAACTTCTGGCATACCACCTACGCAAATATATTTACGAAATAGATCAGACATTTTTGCATGAGTAGCTGGTAGAACTTCTTTATGTTTAAGAAAACAATCCTTTAATTCATCAATTGTACTAGGTAAAATGCCATTTGCCCACATAAATTCTTCAAAATCCATCGGTTTCATATAAATTACTTCTTCATAGCCAACCGGAATCGCATTGTCACTTTTTTGACTATAACCTTTAATGCCAAGCAAAGAACCAGTACAAATAATATCATATCTTCCGTCTTCATAAAAATACTTTAAAGAAGATCTCGCATTAGGACAGTCTTGCACTTCATCGAATATAAGAAGCGTTTTGTATGGAATAGCATTAACATAAGGAATATTGGCCGTTATTTGACTAATCAAATCATTGACAATAAAAGAATGATCAAAAATGGATCGCAATTCACGATTTTTTCTAAAATCCAGATAAATTACATTTTCATAATTTTCTTTTGCAAACTGTTGGACAATATAGGTCTTCCCAACCTGTCTAAGTCCTTTAATTACCAAAGGTTTTTTGTTTTTAATATTTTTCCATTTTAAAAGTTCATCGTAAATCTTTCTTTTTAGCATAATATTTGCTCTCCTTTATGATTATTATACCAAATGATAGAAAAAAAATCAAGCGAATATTATTATATTTTTGCAAATTTTTTAAGCGAATAAATTATCAATTTTGACAAAAAATCAAATGAATATGATATTTTAGCAAAGAAATATAAATAAAAGCTTTTTATTTTTTTAAAAATTAGCTTTCTAAAAATTCCAAAAAAGTTAAAGATACAAGCCTAAAAAAATAGACTGATACTATAGCATACTTGTACTTGTACGCTTTTTTATCAATCTAATTCTTTTAATAGGCAAAATAGAAATATTTTAATACAATGCACGAAAATGCAAGTAGACTATAACATATTATTTTTGGCTTTTAGACAAATTTGTTTTACTTTTTAATTGATAAATCTTTGCAAGTATCTAATACTATATCTTTTAATATTTCTTGATTATCTACTTCATCAACTAAATACATAGATTTAGCACCATCATAAGGTATAGATTCTTGCATATTATATTTTTTATTGCTATCTACTATCTTAACAAGTAATCTATCATCATATATGCCGCCAAATAAAATATTATTGTAATAAAGTAAATATTCTCCCATCATTGATTTACAAGTAATATTATCTAGTAAGTTTAATTGTTCTAATACGAAATCCCGATATTCTTTTGTCGTAGCCATTCTATCATCTCACTTTCAAATTAAAATTTGTTTTAATTTATTGATTCATAATATGTTTTTAAAGTTTTATTATTGCTATTATTCCTTATGATTTTTAAGTATTTCTAATGCTAGTTCCATCTGGTGTTGAATGTTCTCACAAATCTCATCATATGAAGTAATGTTATCAAATTTCCAATACTGATCGAGAAAAGTATAATATTCAGAATCTTTATCAGAAACGTAAGCACAATAATTATTTCTCATACTAGTCTTGTGTTTTTTATTGCCATTATAAAAACTTATTTCTTTCTTGCTAGAATCAACATCTACAAACCAATTTTCTTTTTTTATGAAAGTAACCAATCCATTAAGTTAATTGATTTAATCCCATTATAAACATTATTTAAGTCTTTATCCAGTGATAATACTATTTTTTCATAATTATCAGGAATTTTTCTAAGTGG
>CANQDG010000027.1 GCA_947591495.1 uncultured Bacilli bacterium | reverse complement strand
CGTTATAGATATTATTAGATTCTTTTTTTTTTACCAAATTTATAGCTTAATGGGATTGCGACTTTGCGATTGCCCTATTTTTATCATGGTAAGATGATTATTTAATTGCCTTTTTTTAAAAATTATGTTATAATCTTAGAAAGGAGCGATTACGTTATGATAAAGAAAAGACTATTGTTAATGATAATTGTATCAACTTTTATTTTTTTATTAACTGGTTGTTTTAATCGACCTATTGAAAAGATACCAGTTGGCAAAAGACCAACCGAAAGATTTACGATTGCCAATTATGTTCAAGATTATGCTATTTTTCAAGCCAATTCTGTTTTAAAAATTAAAGGCGTCGCTCAACCTGAAGTTGTTATCGTGGCTACGCTTTATGATAATAAAAATACGATTGTTCAACAATCATATTGCAATACCGATGGTAATAGCAATTGGGAAGTAGAACTTAATACGCCTAAGGCTAGTAATAAAGAATATTCACTTAAAATAGCTGATTCAGCCGATATTTATCATGATACTTTCGCAAATATTCGTTTTGGAGAGGTTTGGCTAATCATCGGTGATGAATTCTTTAATCAAACTATTAGTGATGATTTAAAAATTGAAGAGGCGATTGATTATCAAAAAATGTTTTATTATAATGATAAATGGACGTATGCTAGTTCCCAAATTTCCCAGATGGGTTATCAATTGTTAAATCTAATTGATAATAATAGCTCATCAAGAAATAAAAAACCTTTAGCTATTGTTTTTGCGACCGCCGATCAAACAAATATTTATAGTTGGCTTAGTCGTGAAATTATTGAATCAAGAACAATGATTAAAGACTTTTTAGAAGCAGAATCTTTATATCGCAGCAAAGATGAAAATTTAAATCCCAATGATATGGCATATTTGTATGAAAAATATATGGTAAATCTAGAAGGAATGAGTTATGAAAATGTTTTGATTAATCAAGGATTAGGTGATTTAATCGCTTCCAATAATCAAACTTGTTATCAAAATAATGATTTTGAAAGAGTTTATACCTTAATGCTTTATACTTTTATGTCTAATCTAAAAGATAATTTTGTTATTAACAATAAAATTTTTATGTTACAAGCAACCTCTAGTTTTGATGAAAATATTTCAAATTTAAGATTAATGCAAAGTAATGTTTGTAATTTTTATAATAATTGTAATATTATTCCAAGTTATGACTTATGTAATGTTTGGGATGAAGAAAATCAACAACTGCTATTACCTGAGGAAATAAATATTGATACCAACTTTGATCAATTGACGATTAAAGGTTTAGATTATCGAAAATTATCAGCTCGGCTTTATCAGTTTGCATATAATAATGAAGATACACCTATTATTAGTAATGTCGTTAAAAAATACAAAAATGATGAAATTGCTACAATCGATATTGTCTTCGGTAATGTTAAAAAACTTAACGTCAAAGAAATTATTAACGGTTTACATTTTTATGATTTAGAAGGAAACGAAGTAGAAGTTCCATATCAAATTGAAGATAATATAATTAGCATTGATTTACGAAAAACCAATGATCTTGAACTAAAGGAAGCACTAGATGAACCAATTGAGGATAAGTATCTTAAACTTTCTGAAATTACTTATGCCATCGATAATTTTATTTATAATAATAATTTAGGCTCTAATAAAATTGTTGCCATTCCTTTTGTCATAAAAATTAATAATAATTAGGAAAGGTATTTTAATGAAAAGACATAATGCAAGAATTATAACGATTTTATCTTTATATAATATAGATGTAAGTAGTCTTGACGAAACAGCCCTTGAAGAGTGTTTTGAAAATATAAAAAATATAGAAATGGAGCAAAATTTAGAAATCGAAATCGATTATGAATATGCATTTAAGATGCTTAAAGGAGTTTTTCAAAATTTATCAACAATTGATGAAATCATTAAAAAGGTTTTAGTTAATTATACGATTGATCGCCTTTCTTATGTTGATCGTGCAATCATTAGATTAGCTGTATACGAAATGAAATATGAAAAACTTCCACGTAATGTCGTAATTGATGAAGCATTATTAATTACACATGATTATAGTAATCTTGATGATGGAGCTCAAGTTAAATTTAATAATCGATTATTAGATAACATTGCGAAAGAAATATATGAATAATGAACGTTTTTTATCAATTTCAGATATTAATAAATATATAAGTTTTAAATTTGAACAAGATGTTAATTTACAAGAAGTATATTTACAAGGAGAAATTTCCAATTTTAAATATTCGGGTAAACATTGTTATTTTTCATTAAAAGATTCATCAGCTGAAATTTCCGCAATGTATTTTTATCCGTATAATTTAGAATTAAAATTTAAACCATTAGATGGAATGAGTGTTCAAGTTGTTGGTAAAATCCAAGTTTATCAAAAAAAAGGAACATATGCCATCATTATAAAAAAAATGGCTCAAACGGGTGTTGGTCTTTTATATCAAGAATTTTTAGATTTAAAAGAAAAATTGCAAAAAGAAGGATTGTTCGACGAAAATAAGAAATTACCTTTACCAGAGTATCCGGAAAAAATTGCGGTCGTTACAGCATCAACGGGTGAGGCTATTCATGATATTATAAGTACATTTAACAGACGATTTCCGCTTGCTAAAATAAAATTATATCCCGCCCTTGTTCAAGGAATAGATGCCCCCAAAGATTTAATGCGTGCTTTAAAACAAGTTTATCTTGATGGTGATGCAGATGCTATTATTATTGGTCGAGGTGGTGGAAGTTTTGAAGATTTATCATGCTTTAATGATGAAGCGTTAGCTAGAATGGTCTTTGCTTCACCAATTCCCATTGTTAGTGCGGTTGGGCATGAAGGTGATTATACAATTTGTGATTTTGTTGCATCACACCGTGCTCCTACACCCACAGGTGCCGCTGTGCTTCTTTCTAAAGATCAAAAAGATATAATTAATTTGTTAGTTTCTTCATCTAAACGACTTAAAGGTGCTATTACCGCAAAGTTAAAAGAAGCTTTTCAAAATTGGTTTAATTTACATAACTCATATGGTTTGGCTAATTTTTCACAAATCATTGAAAACAAAGTTTTAATATATCAACAATTAGAAGAAAAACTTAATAGATTTAATCCCGTTACCCGGGTTAATGATATAAATAATGCTTTAAATGAAGCTAATCTTCGCCTAGAAAATGCAATGACCAAAGTATATGATAATAGCGTAGCTTCATACCATAATTTTGCTAGCCGTTTGCGAATTGATTTAGTTAATAACAAGATTGAACATTTGGAAAAAGACGTCAACAAATTTTATCAAGATTTAAATACTAATTTTAGATTAGTTTTAAATCATTTTGATAATAGTTTTACAACGCTTAAAAACCAAATAGTTCTTTTAAATCCTTTTAATATTATGGAAAAAGGTTATAGTATTGTTTATAAAAATGATAAAATTATAACATCGACTAAACAATTATTAAAAAATGACACAGTTACAATTGAAATGGTTGATGGAAAAGTTGATGCAATCATAAAATAAAAAGATTGTCGATAATACTTGAAAAAATTTAGGAAAGGAAAATAATATAAGCACATAAACTATATTATCTTAAGAAAATATGGAAACTAAGACATTCGAACAATTACTAAATGATTTAAATGAAATTGTTACAAGTTTAGAAAGTGGTAAATTATCACTTGAAGAATCAGTTAATAAATACCAAGAAGGAATGCGCATTAGTCTTGAATGCAAAAAGCGTTTAGATGAAGCCAAAGAAGTTGTTGTTAAAAAAGTAACTGAAAATGGTGAGGAAAAATTTAACTGATTATAATTTATAAAAATTAATGAGGGGTCTAATTTATGAAGGAAGATTTTAATTTAACAGACTTAAAAAAATTAAATAATGAGCAATTGGACTCTTTAGCACAAGAAATTCGCCAAATGATTATTACAACTGTTAGTAAAAATGGGGGGCATTTAGCTTCTAATTTAGGCGTTGTTGAGTTAACAATTGCCATTCATAAGGTTTTTGATAGTCCTAAAGATAAAATAATTTTTGACGTTTCTCATCAATCTTATACCCATAAAATTTTAACAGATCGTATTTCCCAGTTTAAAACTTTACGAAAATTTAAAGGTCTTAGTGGCTTTACATCGTATGCGGAAAGCAAACATGACGCTTTTGAAGCAGGCCATAGTTCAACTGCTATTTCAGCTGGACTTGGTTATTTAGAGGCTAAAAAAACTTTTCCAGAAAAAATAGGAGAAGTGATTGCGATAGTTGGGGATGCTTCTATTGTCAATGGTTTATCATTTGAGGCTCTAAATTATTTAAGTAATCATAAAGAACAAAAGATGATTATTATTTTAAATGATAATGGTATGGGAATTTCCAAAAATGTTGGAACTTTAAAGACTAAGAAAGCAATTAAAACTAACCTTTATGATATAAACTTATTTACGGCCTTAGGTTTTCAATATTTTGAAAAAATCGATGGTCATGATTTTAATGAACTTATTAAATATTTAACATATGCAAAACAAGCAACTGAGTCGGTCGTTTTACATGTTATTACTAAAAAAGGTAAAGGATATGCTCCAGCTGAAGAAGATTTGCTTGGACTTTGGCATGGGGTTGGACCTTTTGATATTGAAACCGGTCAATTTCTTGAAAATGATAAGCTTACTACTTTTGGCGAAGTAATAGCTAAATATTTAATCGAATATACAAAAACGCAAGAAAATGGGCGCTTACTTCGTGTTATAACGCCTGCTATGACGCTTGGAAGTGGCCTTGAAACATTTGCAAGTAATTGCCCTAAGCAATTTATTGATGTTGGTTTAGCTGAAGAAAACGCAACTTTATTAGCGGCTAGTTTGGCTCATGCCGGTCTTATACCAATTCTTTTTTGCTATGCTACGTTTTTGCAAAGAGCCTATGATGAAATTATTCATGATATTGCTAGAACTGGTGAACATGTTATTATTTGTATTGATCATGCTGGTATCGTAAGTCAAGATGGTGATACACACCAAGGAATTTTTGATTTAAGTTATTTAAATTCAATTCCAGGATTAACGATTCTTTCACCAAGTGATGCTAGTGAGGCATTATCAATGTTAAAATATAGTATTGAAAAATGCATTGGCCCAGTTATTATTCGCTACTCTAAAGAAAAAATTGCTAATGATTTTAAAATAACACCATATCAGCCTTGTTGGAATTTGATAGGATGGGGCAAAGTAGCAGTTATAACATATGGAGTTTTGTATAATGAAGTAAAAGAACTTATGTTAAAAGAAAATTTAAATATTACGCTTGTCAATGCTAGTATTATTTCACAATTAGACGAAGAAGTATTAGAAAATTTAATCAAAAAGATGACTAAAATTATTGTATATGAAGAAGTTTATTACAAAGGATCTTTAGGTGATGCTATTTTACGCTTTTTAAATCAAAAGAATTTAACCGCTAATTTAAAAATATTAGCCCTTAAAGATACATATTTAGAAGTAGGTAGCCGTGAAGAATTGTTAAAAGAATATAAAATTTCTTTAAATGATTTAAAGAAAGCGATTGGTGATTAAAGTGTTGCAAAGTATAACTGTTAAAAATTTTGCCATTATTGATAACATCAGTATCGATTTTAATGAAGGTTTCACCGCAATAACTGGTGAAACAGGTGCGGGTAAATCTTTATTAATTGATGCCATAGGTTTACTTTTAGGTGATAAGGCATCAGTTAATATGATTAGAACAGGTGAACAAAAAGCCATTATTGAAGGAGTTTTTTGCAATCTTGGTATTAATACCCAAAACGTTTTACGTGAAAATGATTTATTAGAAGATGATTTGCTAATCATTCGTAAAGAAATTAATACATCAGGAAAAAGTTTTGTTAAAGTTAATGGTTCAACGGTTACAATGACGCAACTTGAGGCTTTAGCAACAACGCTTGCTGACATCCACACGCAAAATGATACTAAAAAACTTTTTGAACCACGAAATTATCTTTCTTTTATTGATGATCAAAAAACGCTTTTAATCTTAAAAGAATATCAAAATTTACGTAATGAATATATTGAAAAAATTAAAGCGTTAGATGATTTAGTAAGTAATATTACAACTTATCAAAAAGAAAAAGATTACTTAGAATATCAATATGACATTTTAACTAAAGCTAATTTAAAAGTTGGTGAATTAGAAAATCTTGAAGAAGAATATAATATTATGAACAACTTTGAATTAATTTTCAAAAATTTGTCAAATATAAAAAATGACTTTAAAGATCATAATATTAATGAAACATTGTATGGTATTAATAATACTTTCGAAAAATTAGCAAGTGTTGATAGCAGATATAGCAAAATGGCTGAAGTGGTAAAAAATGCTTATTATGATTTAGTTGATGTTGAGGCAACCTCAACTCAATATCTTAATCATTTAGAATTTGATGATCAACATTTTCAAGAATTAATAGAAAGAATTAATTATTTAAAAGATTTAAAATATAAATATAAGATGTCAGTTGAAGAATTAATTGCTTATCGTGATGATTTATCGCAAAAAATTAATTGTTTAGAAGATAATGATTATCTTTTAATGAATGCTAAAAAGGCGGTTGAAAGTGCTTATCAAAAAACATTAAATAAAGCTATGGAATTAAGTAGTGCTCGTAAAAGTAATGCCTTATTCCTTGAAAAAAATATTAAAGTTGCGCTTTGTGATTTAATGCTCGATAAAGTTGTTTTAAAAATCGTCTTTACCTCAAATCTAAAAAAAGAACAAACTGTTAATAGTTTTGCGAAAAACGGAATTGATAATGTTGATATTATGATTTCCTTTAATCCTGGTGAAGAATTACGCGAATTATCAAAAGTAGCCTCAGGTGGTGAAATGTCAAGAGTAATGTTAGCCATTAAAACGCATTTAATGACCAATTTAGAACTTTCAACGATGATTTTTGATGAAATTGATAGTGGAATAAGTGGTGAAGTTGCCTATGAAGTTGCCAAAAAATTACGCGAAATTTCTAAATATACGCAAGTTTTAGCGATTACTCATTTACCGATTGTCGCAAGTCTTGCCGATAGCCACTTATATATTAGTAAACAAGTTATTAATGATAAAACTTCAACAATCATTAAAGAATTAAATAATGAAGAACGAATTAATGAACTTGCGAAAATGATTTCACCTAATGATCAAACAGGTAAAAGTAAAGAATTAGCGCTTAATATGTTAAATTTACGATAATAGCAAAAAGTGTTTTTATGACCATATAAAAACACTTTTTATTTTTTATAATATGCAAATAATAATATTGAAAGGAGGATTAAATGAAAAAAATATTTAAAATATTTTCAATATTATTATTTTTTTGTTTAACACTAACGATAAAAGTCAAAGCATCCGATGACGATTATGTTTATCTAGGTGGCGATTCCATTGGTATTAAAATGCAAACAGGTGTTTATGTAATAGGCAAATATCAAGTCCAAACAGATAAAGGAAAAATTTCACCTTGGAAAAATGCCGATATAGAATTAGGTGATAAAATCGAATCAATTAATGGAATTAAAATTGAAAATAATGCCCAATTACTCGCTTATTTAAAAAATTATCAAAATGAAAATGTAAAATTGACGATCAATCGTAATAATAAAATGATTTATACTAATACAGCCGTTATAAAAAATAACGAAGATGAAAATTCAATTGGTTTATATATTCGTGACCAAATATTAGGAATTGGCACGATGACCTTTGTAACCGCCGACAATTATTTTGGATCGCTTGGACATGGCATTTATGAAAATAAAGTTTTAGTAAATGGTAATAAAGGTAATCTTTATTATTCAAATGTTTCATCCATTAAAAAAGCTACGCCTGGTGTTGCGGGAGAAAAAAGGGCATCGATTGATTCAAAAATAATTGGTAACATTATAAAAAATGATCTTACAGGTTTATATGGAGTTGTAAATAATAAAGTAGAAAGTAAAAATAAAATAAAGATTGCCAGTCAAAATGAAATTACGAAAGGAAATGCGCAAATTTATACAACAATTGATGGAAATGCGATAAAGAAATATGATATTGAAATAATTGATGTCGATTTACAAAAAACCAAATCTACTAAAGGCATTCATTTTAAGGTTGTTGATCAAGAATTAATTGAAAAAACCGGTGGGATCATTCAAGGGATGAGTGGAAGTCCAATTGTTCAAAATGGTAAAATAATTGGAGCCGTTTCCCATGTTACAGTTGAAAATCCTATTTATGGATATGGAATGCACATTGAGTGGATGTTAGAAGAAGTTAATAACTTGAAGTAGCGACAAAAAATATGAAAAAAGATAATAACTCGACACTCAAATTTGCAAATATGATATTTTTTGCCAAAAAACAAGTAAAAATTTTGACATAAACATACAAAATGATTTAATAAAATTAAAAAAAATCTTTATTGCTTGCTAAATACCCTCTTTTTTGATAAAATAATACTGCATATCATTTAAAAGGGGGGGAAAAATATATGCAAAAATTAAAAATGGCTGTTGTCGAAAAAGCCGAAAATAACGAATTAGGAATAAGTACATATTTAAAAAGCTATGAAGAAATAAACTTAATAGGTACTTTCGATAATGATGTAGCATTATACAATACTTTAAAAGTAGCTACAGTAGATGTTCTTTTAGTTGATTTATTCTTAAATGGTGTTGACGGTATCAATTTAATTGAAAATATTAAGAAAAATACCGAATTATACCATCAACCACGTCATATTATTGTTATGACACAATTTATTAGTAATTATGTAAATATGCGTTTAAATCAACTTAATGTCGATTACATAATTATGAAACCTGTAGATGTTAAACAACTATATCAATTAATTCTAGGAATGAGTTCGGAACAAGATGAAACAAAATTAGAATATGACACTGATTTAGATAGTGAAATTACCGCAATTTTGCATGAAGTTGGCGTTCCTGCTCATATTAAAGGGTATATGTATTTACGTGAAGCCATTGCGATGGTTTATAATAATGTTGAAATTTTAGGCTCGATAACAAAAGTTTTATATCCTGAAATTGCGACGGCCTTTGGAACAACTTCCTCAAGAGTTGAACGGGCTATTCGTCATGCGATTGAAATTGCTTGGGTTAGAGGTAATGTAGATGCTATTAGTGATATATTCAGTTATACTATCAGTTATAATAAATCTAAACCAACTAACTCGGAATTTATTGCAATGATCGCCGACAGATTACGATTAGAACATAAACGCCAAAAGAAAATGCGTTATTTGGCATAAAAAAAATAGAAGCCTCGACTTCTATTTTTTATAATACATCAAGCATTAAATTATTTTGAAATATTTATTAAAGCTACTATTAGACCACCAATGCTACCAAGAACCATTAAACCAACTAAAATCCAAATGATAATTTTACCTCCAAGGGTTTTTTGAGGTGCCGTTTTAATATAATATTCTTCGGTTCCGTCGGCTTTTTTAGTTGATTGAATGAAGGATTTGGAAGTCTTTTCGGCTTTTTTGGTATTTTTATTTTTCTTTTCTTTACTCATTAAATTCACCTCATTGTATTCATAGGTATATTATAACATATTTTTTTAAAAAAAGGTAGTGATAGCATTAAAAAAAATCGAATTATCTTTCATATTGATATGAATTGCTTCTTTGCAAGTTGCGAAATTGCCGAAAATCCAAACTTAAAAGGCAAAAAATTGGCAGTAGCACCGAATGCCATTGATCGAAGAGGGATTATTCTTGCCGCAAGTTATGAAGCTCGTCCCTATGGAATTCATGCAGCAATGCGAGTTAGTGAGGCACTTCATCGATGTCCTGATTTAGTACTTGTTGAACCAACATATGGTATTTATAGTGAATATTCACGGAAATTTTTTGAATATTTTCTAAAAATAACGCCACTTGTTGAACCTGCAAGTATTGATGAAGGCTATTTAGATATAACGGATGTTTGTAAACCAGATGAAGTATTGGCATTAGCGACTAAAATTCAAAAAGATTTATTAGAATTATATCATTTACCTTGTAGCATCGGAATTGCTCCTAATAAATTTTTAGCTAAAATGGCTTCGGATATGAAAAAGCCGTTAGGTATTACAATTTTACGAAAACGTGAAATCGCGGAAAAACTTTGGCCCCTTCCTATTAGTAATATGATAGGGGTTGGGAAAAAAACACTTGCTAGTTTAGAAATTTTAGGAATTAAAACAATAGGTGATTTAGCACATTATGAGAATCTTAATTTATTAAAAGATGTAATTGGTGAAGTTAATGCTACATCCTTATATGCTCATGCTAATGGTATGGGATCTAATGAAGTAGATGTCAATCGTTTTAATGATGTTTCATCCTTAAGCAATTCCCAAACTTTTGAACACGATGAATATGATACGAATAATATGAAATTAGTTATTAAATTGCTTACTAATACGATGTGTAACCGAATGGAAAAACATAATCTAAAAGCTTATAATTTTACTTTACAATTAAAATATAATAATTTTAAAGTTACTAATAAAAGTGTAACCATTAAAAATCCTACTTCAAATAGTAAAACAATTTATAAAATTTTTGAAGACATCTTTGAAGATTTTTATGATACATCATATCCTTTACGATTAATCGGGGTTGCAGCAAGTCACTTAATTGAATCGACCGAGGAGATTAAACAATTGTCAATTTTTGATTCGCTTGATAAAGAAGAAAAAGATATTGAAATAGATAACTTAGTCAAGAAACTTAATCAAGAATTTGGTCATAATACTTTAAAAATCGGAATTAATTCTTCACCTGAACCAAAAAAAGATATTAACAATCCTTTTGATAAATCTTGGCGATAGGCTTATTTTGGATATCATAAGTAAATTTACTTGAATTTTATTGTCTTTTGAAGTATAATTAAGACATAAAGATTATTTTTCGTTGAACAATCTGACAAATTGGGAGAAAACGTTTTGCACGTTATAGCAAATTTAAAGGGTGGCTTGTCCAAACTAAGGTGGTACCGCGGAGTAATTTTCGTCCTTAGGCAAAATAGTCACCTTTCTTTTATTTTTTATTATTATGGCATGATAAGGAGGAAATATGCGTACTAAAAAAAATAATGAACTACGAATTGAAAATGTTAATGAAATAGTTACTTTAGTAGGTTGGTGTAGTAAAAAAAGAAATTTAGGTGGATTACTTTTCATTGATTTACGTGATCGTTATGGAATTGTCCAACTAGTTATTAAACCAGATAATCCAGTTTACCCAACTGCGCTTGAAATTAAAAATGAATATGTTTTAAAAGCAACCGGTAAAGTGGTTGAAAGAGAAAGTAAAAATCCTAATTTACCAACTGGTGATATTGAAGTTGAAGTAAGTGAATTAGTCATTTTAAATCCAGCTTTAAATCCACCACTATTAATTCAAGATCAAACCGATGCTTTAGAAGATACTAGGATGAAATATCGTTATTTAGATTTACGAAGACCTATTATGCAAAAGAATCTTATTCTTCGCCATAAAACCGTCATGGCAGTTCGAAAATTTTTAGATAGCGCCGACTTTATTGAAATTGAAACTCCTTATTTAGGTAAATCAACACCTGAGGGTGCTCGTGATTTTCTTGTCCCTTCAAGATTATATCATGGTTCTTTTTATGCTCTACCTCAATCACCACAAATGTATAAACAATTATTAATGGTTGCAGGTTTTGAACGATATTTTCAAATTGCTAAATGCTTTAGAGATGAAGATTTAAGAGCTGATCGTCAACTTGAATTTACCCAAATAGATCTTGAAATGAGTTTCATTGAAGAAGAAGATATTTACGATTTAGTTGAAAAGATGTTAAAATGTGTTTGGAAAGAAACCTTAAATATGGATATTAAGACGCCTTTTATTCGTTTGGATTATGATGAAGCAATGAATAAATATGGTAGTGATAAACCCGATACGCGTTTTGAAATGTATTTACAAGACTTTACCAATTGGGCTAGTGAGGTTGATTTCGTCATTTTTAAAAATCAAATTTTAGCTCATAATAATATTAAAGGTATTATTGTTAAAAATGGTGGTAGTAAATATTCAAGAAAAGAAATTGATCGCTTAACCGAACTTGCTAAAAAATATCATGCTAGTGGTTTGGCTTGGCTTAAATATGAACAAAATAATTTTACTGGTTCCATTGCTAAATTTTTAAATGAAAAAAATATGAAAACTTTGATTGAAGAATATCAAATAGTTGATGATGATTTAATCTTATTTGTAGCTGATCGATTAGAAGTTTGTAATTTTGCTTTAGGTGCTTTAAGAAGTCAAATTGCCAAAGAAATGAATTTAATTGACACAAGTAAATTTAATTTTCTTTGGGTGGTAAATTGGCCCCTTTTTGAATATAGTGAAGAGGAAAAACGTTATGTTGCTGCCCATCATCCATTTACATCTCCTAAAATTGGTGATGAAGATTTAATGTTAACCGATCCTGCTAAGTGTCGTGCTCGAGCTTATGATATCGTGCTTAATGGGTACGAATTAGGTGGTGGTAGTATTAGAATTCACGACCAAAACACGCAAGCCAAAATGTTTAAAGCAATTGGTTTAAGTGACGAAGAAGTTAAAAAGCAATTTTCCTTTTTCGTTGATGCCTTAAAATATGGTACACCACCTCATGGTGGACTTGCAATTGGTCTTGATCGACTTGTTATGTTATTAACTGGAAATAACAATTTACGTGAAGTTATTGCTTTTCCGAAAGCTGCTAGTGCTAAATGCCCTATGAGTGATGCTCCAACGCCTGTTTCAAAGCAACAACTTGATGAACTTGGACTTAAATTTGATAAGTGAGGTTAGATATGAAAAGTAAGAACTATATTTCCTGGGATGAATATTTTATGGGTGTAGCCCTACTTTCGTCATATCGTAGTAAGGATCCTAATACCAAAGTTGGTGCTTGTATTGTTAATCAAAATAAACGTATTATCGGCATCGGTTATAATGGCTTTCCCCGCGGATGTAGTGATGATTTATATCCATGGGAACGCGAAGGTGAATTTTTAGAAACCAAATATCCTTATGTTGTTCATGCTGAACCAAATGCTATTTTAAATTCAACGAATAACCTTGAAGGAGCAACGTTATATGTAAGTTTGTTTCCTTGTAATGAATGTATGAAGTTAATCATTCAAAGTGGGATTAAAGAAATCGTTTATTTATCTGATAAATATGATCAAACACCATCAGATATAGCTTCCAAAAAAATGGCTGATAGTGCCGGCATTACATACCGAAAAATTAAAAATATTAATGTAAGGATTGAAAATTAATGAAAAAATTACTAAAAGAATATTGGAAACTATTTTTAATAATTAGTCTTTTTTACCTTTTTATTATATTATCAAGTATTATTAAGGTTAATTATGATATTACAACCCCTGCAACAATTGCTAAAGTAAGTGATGAAATTCAAATTGAGGGTGCAGGTAGGTGTAATATCAATACGGTTTCTGTTTATTCTTATTCAAAGGTTAGTTTTTTAAATTTTCTTATTGCTAAAATCAATCAAAATGCCGATGTATCAAGAACAAGTGAATACGAAGTAACAGACCTAAACGAAATATATCGCGGAGGCGTTATTCAAAAAGAGGTTAGTTTTTATAATGCTATTATTGCGGGATATAAAATGGCTGGATATGATAATATTATTAACGAAAACTCCTTTAAAGGCTATATTATTCATACTTTAGCTACCTATGCTCCACCAGAATTAAAAATTGGTGATATTATTATTGGTTTTGAAGGTGTATCTTTAAAATTAGATTATGATACAGGAGAAAATGAATTTGAAAAGGCGACTGATAATTTAGATTTTGATGCTAATTATAAATATCAGTTTGAAATCTTACGTGATTATAAACCTCAAACTATTTATGTAACTGCTCGGGCAAGTTATTTAGAAGATAGTGTGCAAAAGGCTGCTTTTGGTGTTTACACTTATCCCTATGTTATACCCCTTAATTATAAAGTTGCCGGTGTTCCAAAATATGAAATTCCCACTTCAAATGCTTATAATTCCATTGGCCCAAGTGGTGGTTTAATGCAAGCACTTTATGTATATGAATGTTTAACTAATAATCAAGATATTAAAAAACTTAAAATTGTTGGAACGGGAACGGTTGATGTTGCGGGAAACGCAGGATTAATTGGGGGAATTTATCAAAAAGTTATTGCTGCCAATTTAGCAAAAGCTGATCTTTTCTTTGTTCCGATTACTTCGAAAGATCCCCAAGTATATGAAAAGGAAATTAATTATCTTGAGGCTAAAGCATCTTATGATAACCTTAAAAATCCCCATATTAAACTTGTATGTGTAAGTTCGTTAAAAGACATTATTGATTATTTAGAAAGTAATGGAGGAAAAAATGCATAATTTATTAGATAAAATCAAAAAAATTTTTTCGACCCATCAATTTAAAGCTGGTTTTTGGGCAACAATTTTGACAATCTTAATGTTTGTCCCTTTTATTATTTTAACAGTAATTATCTTAATGCAATTTTCATTAACTCCACCAGGAGCATGGCCCTTTATTTTTGTAATGATAATGATTTTTATTTTAATTATTTGCTTTTCAAATGTTCTTTATACTAAATTATTAAATAATTATGCTAATACAAGTATTACTAAAAAAGCTTATTTAAAAATATTTTTAAATGAACTACTTGGTCCTTTTGGGATTGGTTTACTTATCATTGCTTTAATCGTTTATCTTGATCAATTATCAAAAATAATGGTTGTTACTTATTTAGAAGAAGGTATTAGTGTTCCTTTTATTAAACATTTATTAAATTGGCGTCTTGATTATAATACGGGTGCTGCTTGGAGCATTATGTCGGGACATACAAATGTTTTAGCTATCATCAGTTTAGTTGCAACGTTTGTTTTATTATATTTAATGAAAGATTTTGATTTGAAAAAACGAAAATTATATAGTATTGCGATTGCAATGATTTTAGGTGGAACAATTGGAAATATGATTGATCGCTTTTTCCGCTTAGAAGGAGTTGTTGATTTTATTGAACTAGGTTTTATGAATTTTCCTATTTTTAATTTAGCTGATTCCTTTTTAGTAGTTGGAACGATTATTTTAGCAATTAGCATTCTTTTTACCAAACCATTTAAAAATCAAGAAACGGAAGAACAACCATTATCTAATACTAATTTAGAAACCGAAGAAGTTGAAGAAGGTAAGCAAGATGATTAAAGAAAAATATTTAGTTGACTTAAATATGATTTCTTGCGATGTTAATGAGCTACGTATTGATAAATATTTAGTTGAAGTATGTGAAGATTTATCAAGAAATGAAATAAAAGATTATTTTGATAAAAGTCTTGTAAAAGTTAATGAAAAACTTGTCAAACCAAGTTTTAAAGTAAAAAATAATGATGTAATAACCGTTGATGCAAAACCCGAAGAAATAATCGATCTTGTTCCTGAACAAATAAATGTTCCAATTATTTATGAAGATGATGATCTTATTGTTGTTAATAAACCAAGCGGATTAGTTGTACATCCGGCTCCAGGACATTTACACGGAACGCTTGTTAATGCAATGCTTTATCATTGTCAATCATTATCTAATATTGGTGGTGATATAAGAGCAGGAATTGTGCATCGTATTGATAAGGATACATCAGGTTTATTAGTTATTTGCAAAACTAATTTGGCTCATAAAGATTTAAGTGAACAATTAAAAAATAAAACAACAACACGAAAATATTTAGCTATTGTGGTTGGTAATATTAGCCATAATCTTGGCCGTATTAATGCTCCGATTGGACGTGATCCAAGTAATCGCCAAAAAATGGCCGTTGTCGAAGATGGTAAACCTGCGGTTACTAACTTTAAAGTTTTAGACCGCTATCGCAATTATACATTACTTGAATTGCAACTTGAAACAGGACGAACTCATCAAATAAGAGTTCATATGGCCTATATTGGTCATCCCGTTTTAAATGATCCCCTTTATGGTGTAAAAAAGCAAACGACTGAATTTGGCCAATATCTACACGCTGAAACGTTAGGTTTTGTTCATCCTCGAACTAAACAATTTTTAGAATTTAGTTGTGATCCACCACAAGAATTTATTGATAAAATGAATGAACTTAAAGCCGAATAAAAAAGGTTATGGATTTTGATTAAGATCCATAACCTTTTATAATAAATTTATATTTAGTTACTAGTTTTTGAAGAATTATTTAATACATTGTTAGTTAGATTATCTTGAGCAAGATCGGAATAAAAAGTTCCTTGACGTGATTTAGGCATTGGGCTTTTGATAAAATATTTTTTGATACGATCGGTATTAGCAAATTTGATTTTTGCAACCTTTTTTAATTCATTCCAGCCAAATTGTTTAACAAAAACAATGGCATTACGATCAACTTCAGGACCTGCGCCTTTTAATAAATCAAGACCATAACTTTTAGATAATTTATTTAATTCTCGAATAAAAGTAACACGAGCAATAATTGAAGCGGCGGCAATACTCATATGAACTGTTTCACCATGCTTAACTAAGGTAACATTTTTTATTACATTTTTGCTTTCACTTAGATATTCGAGGTATTTTTCTTTAGGTGTAAACTCATCAATTAAAATAGCGTCGCACTTTACATCCCCAATTTTTTTTAGTATACTATTAATAACCATATTATGTAAGTAAGCCTTGACAAAATTTAGATTATTATTCTTATTAGAAAGCGAATTAATTTTGCTAGGGTCAAGATATATAATAGAATAAGGTATTAAATCAATTAATTTGAGAGCCATTGGTATCATTTGTTTATCGGTTAGAAGTTTGGAATCTTTAACTCCTAAATGGCGCAACTCAACGGCCTTTTCAGGTGTAACATAGGTTGCACAGACAACGATTGGTCCAAAATAGTCACCGGTTCCTACTTCATCACTACCGATTGCCGCAAGTTTATCATAAGAAAGATTTTCTTTTTTGGTTTCATCAATTTTTTCTAAACCAAACTTTTCTGCCCAAAAATTATATTCTTGTAATTCATTAATACCTTGAAATAATACGACATTTGTATGATAAAAAGTTATTGTAGCATTAGCTAATTTTGCTCTAGCAATAATATAGTTACTAGCATTGTAGGTTAAATATCCTTTATAATATTCTAACATTTCATTAATTTGACTTGTTGATGCTTTGATTTTGTGGGTAATATTGGTTTGTGTATCCATTTTTACCAACCTCCAACTATATTTTATCATTAAATGAAAAATTTTTGTTAAAATTTGATTAATTTTTACGAGGTGGATTTCAATGTCAATTGCAGAACAAACCAAAAATAAACTTGATTTTAATGTTATTATTAGTGAACTTTGCGATTTTGCAATACTTCCTGCCACTAAACAAAACATTAAGTCTTTAACCCCTTATCCTAATAAAGAAGTTATAATCGCGCAAATGTCGATTGCTGAAGAAGCACTTACGATTATTGAAAGAAGTATGAGAGCTCCTTTTAATATAACTTGTGATTATGACTATATAACAAGCCTTTTAAAAAAAGGCGCCTTTCTTACAGGTGCTCAGTTGTATGAAACCATTAGATTATATCAAACAATTCATCTAAATGTTAAATTTGCTAATGAATTAAAAAAGAATCAAATTGCTTCAACTTACTTTCAGTCTTTGACAACTAAATTTTATGTAAATGAAAGACTAGAACATGAACTTGTGAAAAGTCTTGATGAAAATGGCAATGTTTTAGATGAGGCAAGTCCACTGTTAAAAACAACACGTAAAAAGATTTTGCAACTAGAACTTAATTTAAAAAATAAACTTCAAGAACTAGTTAGTAAAGAAAGTGGAAAGTTATCCCAAACTAATATTGTTTTAAGAGATAATCGCTATTGTTTAGCAGTAAAAAGTGAATATAAAAACCAAATTAAAGGAATCATTCATGATGTTAGTGCTAGTATGCAAACATGTTTTATTGAACCTCAAGTAGCGGCGCAAATGATGAATGAAAAAGCGCATTTATTAGAAATTGAAAAAGCGGAAGTCAATCGTATTTTAAAAGATTTTTCGCAAGCCTTACAACAAGAAGTTGAAATTTTGCAAATGAATTTTAATATTTTAAAGGAAATTGATTTTATTTTTGCGAAGGGCTTATTAGCTCAAAAACAAAATGCGATAAAACCTAAAATTAATGATACGGGTATACTTGATTTAAGAAATGCGCGCCATCCATTATTAAAAGTTAAAAAAGTTATTCCTAATAATGTATCATTTGGTGATGGTTATTTAGGAATTGTTATTACAGGACCTAATACTGGCGGAAAAACGGTTCTTTTAAAAACAGTCGGTTTAATTTGTTTAATGGCTAAATACGGATTATTAATACCAGCTGATGAAAATAGCAATGTAATGATTTTTGATCAAATCTTTTGTGACATTGGTGATGATCAAAGTATTGCTAGTAATTTATCAACCTTTTCATCACATATGAATAATATAAAAGAAATTATTGAACGCATAACGCCAAGATCACTTGTATTATTTGATGAAATTGGTTCAGGAACTGATCCCGTTGAAGGATCGAATTTAGCTAAAGCCATTTTAAAATATTTAATTAACGAAAAGGTTAGTTTTATTACTACAACTCATTATTCTAGTTTAAAAGCTTTTGCTTTTGAAAATCCAAATATTATTAATGCTTCAATGGTTTTTGATGAACAATCACTATCACCAACTTATAAATTAAAATTAGGTATTAGTGGTTCTAGCAATGCTTTTAATATTGCAAGACGCCTAGGATTAAAAAGTAGCATTGTAGAAGATGCGACCAAGATGGCAAAAACATCAAATACGGATGTTAATAAGTTAATTACAAGTTTAGAAAAAAAACAAGATGAACTAGATCAAAAAATTATTTTTTACGAAACATCAGAAGCAAATGCTAGAAAAGTCCAAGAAGAATATCAACAAAAATTAAATAAACTTGAAAAAGAAAAGAAACAAATTATTTTAAAAGCGGAAACTATTGCTAAGCAAAAAATCACTAAATTAACCGAAGAAGCATTAAATATTATTGAAGAGGCTCGAAAGTTAAAAAATACTGATCCTAAATTGCATGAAATAATCGAAATTAAACATAAAATTGATAATCTTGAACCCCATTTTGAACAAACAAAAGCTCCTAAAGTGGTTGATAATCAAACCTTGCAAATTGGAGATGATGTTTATCTTAAATCATATGATCAATATGGAACAATTCAAAAGATTTTAAAAGATCATCGTTATGAAGTTGCCATAGGTAATATTAGCCTAACCTTAGATGCCTCAGAATTTAGTAAAGTAGCAAAAATTCAATATACAAATGATCAAAATAAAAATATTAGTTTTAATAAAAGTCTTCATCAAGTTGCTTTAACCCTTGATTTACGTGGTAAAAGATATGAAGAAGCAAAAGACTTATTAGATAAATACTTAGATGATTTAGCTGTTGCGCAAATCAAGCAAGCAAGTATTATTCACGGCTATGGAACTGGTGTTATTAGAGAATTAGTTCAAAATTATTTGCGTTCTAATAAAAATGTTGCATCATTTCGTTATGGTGGTGAAAATGAAGGAGGTTTCGGTGTAACGGTAATTACACTAAAGTAATATTATGGATTTAAAAAATTTAGATAATGTGAAGATTGATTATTTAATCGAAAAAAATAAATTAATTATTTTAGAATTTTATACTTCATGGTGTCCAACTTGTAAAATGGTTGATTTAACAATTGAGGAATTTGAAGAAAAACATCCTGAAATTTTCATTTTACAAATTAATGTTGATCAAAACCAAGAACTTGCTAATTTATATAAAATAAGAACGGCTCCAACGATGCTATTTATTTATCAAGGTGTCCTACTTGATAATTACCAAGGCTTTATCGACATTGATGACTTAGAAGAACTCGTTGCTAATCTTAATTGCCAAATGAATTAATAAAAAAATTATGTTATCGCTTTCATTTTTTAAATTTTATGGTATACTATATATAGGAGGAACAAAATTATGAATTTAGAAGAAAAAAGAAAGTATGTTTTAGAGAATATTCAATTGGTACCTGCAGAAGAAAAAAAATTATTTGATTTTAATTTTGCTTGTGTATTCACGCGTAATTCTGTAGGAATGGAAAGAGGCAAGCGTGCTAGTTTAGAAGAAGTTGTTTCAATTGTTCATGGTCACAATGTTTTGTTAGATGAAACCTTAAAACGTAATGTATATAATCATTACAAAGCATATAATATGATGCTTGATTATTTAAAAAATAATTCAAACCAAGAACTTACGGAAGATTTTTTAAAAGATTTACATGCGGAACTTACAAATGGTGTTTTAGAAAGTGGTGGTTTATATCGTAATGTCAACATCAAAATTAGTGGATCTAATCATATTCCTTGTGATTATATTAAAGTATATGATCGAATGAAAAAATATTTTTTTGATGTTAATAATAATGATAAAACAGCGATTGAAAATGCTGCGTATGCCCATTTACAACTAGCTAAGATTCATCCATTTTTAGATGGTAATGGTCGACTTGCTAGACTAATTTTAGATTATTTTCTAATCAAAGATGACTACGTTCCTATTAGTATACCATCTAAGAGACGGCTTGAATACTTTGAATTATTAGAAGAATTTAAGGTTAATAAAAATCCTGTTCCTTTTGAAAACTTTATTACTGAATTATTAAATAAAGAATATGATCGTTTAATCGAATTAATCGATCGTTATAAAAAATAAAGTTCAAAGTCTAATCAAATTTAACTTGATTAGACTTTTTTTTAGGGCAATCGCAAAGTCCTAAACAATATCAAAATATAAAGGAATAGGCTATTAAATCACCTATTCTTTTAATTTTT
>CANQDG010000026.1 GCA_947591495.1 uncultured Bacilli bacterium | reverse complement strand
TTATAGATATTATTAGATTCTTTTTTTTTTACCAAATTTATAGCTTAATGGGATTGCGACTTTGCGATTGCCCTAACTTTTTTTAACACAAAAAAGATTTTCATTGACTTGTCTTGCTTTTTTTGGTATAATATATACGAGAAAGAAGGAAATTATGTTGGATAACAAAATACAAATTATTAGTTATAAACATAATGGTGTTCTTCATAGGGTTTGGCAATATGCATATATCGTAAGACAGACGAGTGATGTTATTGTATTAGTAAATGATCGAACCAATGTCATTGATGGAGATGGTCGTAGATGGAAAACCAAAGAGCCGGCAGTTTGTTATTTTTTTAAAAACTATTGGTTCAATATTATTTGCATGCTTAGAAATAATGCAATTTATTATTACTGTAACCTTAGTTCACCTTATGTTAAGGATGCTGAGGGATTAAAGTATATTGATTATGATTTAGATGTTAAAGTTTTTCCAAGTGGTGATAAGATTATACTAGATCGAGATGAGTTTGAATTTAATAAAATAGATTATGGATATAGTGATAAACTTGTTGCAATTATTGAGAATGAACTAAAAATTTTACTAAATAGAATAGATAATCATGTGCTATCATTTAATCAAGATATTGTTATGCAAGATTTTGAAATTTATAAAAATTTGCGCAAACAATTAGATAAGAAAAAAAGAAAAACCTCAGCTCATTTTTAAAAAATCAAGATATAAAAAGATATCTTTGATTTTTTTTATTCATAAAATAAAGATATCTTTCATAAATATAATTATAGGAGGATATGATTATGAGTAATAGTATATTAACAGATGTGGCAACACGAACAAGTGGTGAGGTTTACATCGGAGTAGTTGGCTCAGTTAGAAGTGGGAAGTCAACTTTTATAAGACGCTTTATGGAAACAAAAGTATTACCACTAGTTACTGATAAATATGTGTATGATAAAATTCAAGATGAACTTCCACAAAGCAGTGATGGTAAGACTATAATGACCGTTGAGCCTAAATTTATTCCTAGCACAACTGTTAAAATTACAATTGAAGATAATGTTAATTTTCAAATTAGATTAGTAGATTGTGTTGGTCATGTAATACCAAGTGCTAAAGGATATTTAAATGAAGATGGTACAAGTAGATTAGTTCAGACTCCATGGTTTAGTGAGGCTATTCCTTTTGAAGATGCGGCTAAAATAGGTACGGACAAAGTTATCGAATCACATTCTAATATTGGAATTGTCATGAGTAGTGATGGTAGTTTCGGTGAATTCACACGTCCTGAATATGAAAAAGTAGAAGAAATTGTCATTGAGGAATTAAAGGCGCATAATAAACCTTTTGTATTAGTAATTAATACGACCAAACCTAACCATCCAGAAACGTTAGAGCTAGTTAAAAATTTAGAAGACAAATATCAAGTAAGTGTTGTTGCTCTTGATGTTTTAAAAATGACAGAAGATGATATGGATCATTTATTAAAGGTAGCAATGGATGAATTTGATATTTCGCAATTAAATTTGGAAGTTCCAAGTTGGGTTAATAATTTAGATGATGATCTTGATTACAAAAGTAAATTTAATGATCTTGTTAGTCAGACAACCGGAAATTTTCGTAAAATGAAAGATGCGTTTCATATTCAAGAATCGCTTAAAGATAGTGAACTTTTTGCTTCGGTTAATATTACCAATATTGATCCCGCAACCGGCATTGTAAACATTGAAATTGAATGTTCAGATGAATGTTATAATGAGGTCGTTGGGGAAATTCTAGGTGAAAAAATAACTGATAAGACGAGTTTCATTAATAAAATTCAAGATTTTCGAAAAGCACAACACGTTTTCGAATTAGTCGGTGGTTCAATTGAAAAAGTTGAACAATTAGGATATGATATTGCATTTCCTAAAGCCTCAGATATTGCTTTAGAAAAACCTGAACTTTTAAAAGATGGCGCAAGATATGGCATTAAAATTAAAGCTAATGCTCCGATGATTCAGCTAGTAAAAATTAATGTTAGTTCAACTTTTGAACCAATTATCGGTTCAAAAGAACAAGCAGAAGAGTTAATAAATCATATGGTTGAAAATTATGAAAATGAACCAGATAAACTATGGAATAGTGAAATCTTTGGTCGCAAACTATGTGATGTAATAAATGATGGTATTAGAGCCAAAGTAAATGCAATTCCTGATAATGTATTGGAAAAATACAAAAATAGCATTGAAAAAGTAGTTAATCATGGTAGAGGTGGCGTCATCGCAATTGTTTTATAAACATTTAAAAAATTAAAGTAAAAAGCATATAAAAGTCATTTTAGTTGAAAAAATAACCAAATTTAATTATAATTGTAATGGTGATTAAAAATGACAAAAAGTGAATTAATTAAAGAAATTCATCGAAATAATAATTTAAATTATGTCGAAGTCGAAAAAGTTGTCAATGATGTTTTACAAGAAATTACGAAAGGTTTACAAAGTGATGGTAAAGTTGTTTTAACCGGTTTTGGCACTTTTGAAAAGTATTATCAAGATGGTTACAACGGCATAAATCCTGCAACTGGTGAAAAACTAGTAGTTAATGGCGGATACAAAGTGCGTTTTAGTTCAAGTAAAAAACTAAAAGACGTTATAAATGAAAATTAATAGTAAAGCACCTACTTTTAAAGTAGGTGCTTTATGTCATCTTATAAACTTAAGTTAATATAATCCTAATGCCTTTAAAACGAAAATCATTAAGAGTGAAATTAAATTATTTGTTAAATGAACTAAAATCGTTGGTACCATGTTGCATTTAGCTTTATGATAAGTAAATGCCAAAGCAAAAGCCATCGCAAGATAAGAGATAATGTTAATAAATTCTAAGAATAAATTAATCATTGTATTAGGACCCATTTCTAAAATAATGCTTAAGCAAGCTGGAACAACGTGAATTGAAGCAAATATAATAGCCGAAATGGTAACAGTCAAATAAGTATT
The DNA here is from genome assembly GCA_947591495.1 of uncultured Bacilli bacterium. Lineage (GTDB taxonomy): Bacteria > Bacillota_I > Bacilli_A > ML615J-28 > CAG-313 > CAG-313. The sequence continues at coordinate 18,138 of CANQDG010000026.1, read as the reverse complement.
TTTCTTAAAAAGACCGAAAAGACATTTTCTAAATATTAATTCTTCTAAAATAGGAGCTAAAAAGACGGCTGTAATACCCATTCCAATCGAACGCCATCCTCCACTTAATAGCAGATTTTCAATAATTACTTGATTTTCGGCTTCACTACCTCCACCAAAAGGAAGTGTAAGAATAAAAATAAGAATGGATGCTACAATGCTTGATAAATAAAGAAGACCAACACCAATACCAAACCATTTTAGATAAAAAGCTGAATCATTTTTAAAATCAATTAAATCTTTTTTTATAACAGGTATAAGAATAATAATAATAACCGTAATTGCTACAACATAAGTCAAAGTGTTAGTAAAGGCTAGGGTATCATTACTATAATTAAGATATAATTCTGATTTTTGATCGGCTGTTAGTAGAAAATCGCTTGTTAGGCCATGAGCATTTAGCCAAATACCTGTATAAACAAGTTGAACAATCGTCGAAAATACATAGAAAATTAAAAAATAAAGAATAATTGAAATAATATATTTCTTTTTATAAGGAGCATTATCAAGGTAAAAAGTATCTTCTTCAACATTTTGAGTTTTAGGAAGATTTGTAATGATACCTTTGGAGGAATCTTCAGGAAGAAGTTTTCCACACTTTATACAAAATAGATTTTGATCATCATTTTCTTTTTCACAATAAGGACAATATTTCATATTTATCACCAAAAATATTATACCATATTAAATAAAAAAAATAAAGTGAGTTGTAATATATTGCGCTTCATAAGAATAAAATTAATTGAAGAGGTGTTAGAATGAAAAAGAAAATTATTTTAATTATTTGCGTTTTAGCTGTCTTAATCACCCTAATTTGTATTCCTAAAACTACCTACCAAAAGTGGTTTGGTAAAACGCCGGTTGAACAGCCTGAAGAATATCTTGGTGAATATCAAACAATTTTTGTGGTAGATAATAACAATCAATTAGTAGGGGTAAAGGTTCATGTTGATGAAATAGAAGAGGATCAAATTGTTCAAAAATGGAATTTGTTAACCGCTCAGATGAATAAAATTCCAAGTGGATATTCGTCGCCTATTACACCTTCGACGGTTTTAAATGAATATACGATTGAAGACAATAAATTGGTTCTTAACGTAAGCGAAGATATTACGCGTTCAGCTGGTAGGCTTACAATTGAGTCTCTAGCATGGACTTTTTGTAATGATGAAATTGAAGAAGTTGTCATTAAGGTTGATAATAATGTGGTAAATTTAATTAATGATTACAAATTCAACAAAATTTCCAAAAAGCTTGGCACTAATTTTAATTATGAAACAGCTTATCTTTTTGAAGCTAATGCGACAACCATTGTTTATTTTGAAAATGATACCATTATTCCTGTTACGTATTTTTATAATCAAAATAATGAATACGACTTTATGATTACAAAAATTTTTACAAATAGTAAAAATGTTTTAGAAAATTACTCATATACGATTGATAAACAAAACTTAGTAATTAAATTTGATGAAGATTTAATTATGAGTGATAATTTGAAACAAACGTTAGTCGAAACGATTAAATTAAATTGCGAAATTGATAGTCTTACGGTTAATGGTAGTGATACGGTTTTATATGAGGAAACATTTAACAAAGTTATAGAAGATAATGATAATATTAATGTAAGTAAGTAGTTCTAAGAAACTACTTATTTGCTTTTACAATGATTTTATGATATAGTAATTAATGGTGATTAAAATGAAAATTTTATTAGGTACGAAAAACAATCATAAAGTTTATGAAATGACCAAAATTATCCAAGAATTTTTTCCGCAACTTCCAGATGAAATTACAATTATATCATTAAATGATTTGCCTAATGTTGATGAACCAGTTGAAGATGGTAATACTTTTTTAGTAAATGCCACCATTAAAGCAAAATATTATTATGATAAATTTAAAATTCCCACCATCGCCGATGATTCAGGTTTAGAGGTTGCTGCACTTAATGGTTTGCCAGGTGTTTATAGTGCAAGATTTGCTACTATGGGGCAAACAAATAGTTTAGATAAAGATAATCGCGAAAAGTTATTGACAATGTTAAAAGATGTTGAAGATCGTCGAGCTCGCTTCGTCTGTGCTATTGTATATTTTGATGGCAATGAGTTAGTAAGTGCTGAAGGTCAAACGACTGGTAAAATTTTACGGGAAGAAACGGGCGATAAGGGATTTGGCTATGATTGCCTTTTTTATAGTGATGATTTAGAAAAGCCATTTGGCCTAGCCGATTCTTCTGAAAAAAATCGGATTAGTCATCGTGGTAGAGCCTTAAGAAAATTATTAATTAAAATAAATTAGTAAAAAATTTACCACATTATTTTACAAAATAGTAAAAATAATGTATAATAAAAGTGTTATAAGTTAGGGTATGAAAGGGGTGACTAAGAAATGCCAAAGACAATCGTAAGAGAAAACGATACACTAGATGAAGCTTTAAAGAGATTCAAACGAGATGTTTCAAGATCAGGAACCCTTGTTGAAGCCCGCAAACGCCAACACTATATGAAACCTAGCGATGTTCGTAAAGAAAAAAGAAGAGCAGCTAGAAAAAATGGTAATCGTTCTCATTAATGATAAGACAGTATAGCAAATCGCTATACTTTTTTTTATTACTTTAGTATGTTTATTAATGATTAAGAATATAATGTATAGGTGATAGAGTTGGGTCTTTTAAAAAACGAATTAAATAGAAGGAAAATTTCCCTTTTTCTAGATCAAAATTATCAAGTTTATCAAGTTAACGCATATAACATGGGACCACTTTTATCGTTTAACGATGAAATAATCACTTTTACTAATTGGCAAATCATTGGCCAAAACCTAATTATTTCTAAACTGGAGGAAAGCGAAGTTGAAATTAAAGGCGCGATTGAAAAAGTTGAGTCCCACCAAACATAATTATCACTATCATGTCATAATTGATGAAGAACTATTTAATAATCATAATTTAAATAATATTTATAATGTGCAAAAATGTGATCATCAAGTTAGTTTTGATTGTAATGAAAAAGCCCTAAAAATACTTAGGGAAAGTGGCATAACTTGTATTATTCAAGATAACTTTAAAAATCGTTTAAAACATAATTCTTATAAAATGGTTATTTCTTTAATTTTTTTAGTCATTATTTTTCTTGCCTTTATCATTAATCAATTTATGTTACGCGAAATTGCTTTTGCCAATCAAAAATACCAAAATGAGATTGTCTATCAATATGTTGAATCATATACCAAAAGAATTGGTCCCTATCTTTCCTTAAAATCTTCCATTGCCAATATTTCAAAAGAATTGCGCAAGAAATTTTATCAATATGCATATATTGGCCTTACTAAAAAAGGTTCTAAATTATTAATTGAAATTGTTTATCAAGATGTTTTAGACGAAGTTGCCCCACCTGATAATCAAATAGGTGAGTTTTACGCCAATAGTGATGCTGTTATTAATTACATCGATTTAAGTTCAGGCAAAATGATTGTTAAATATAATGATGTTGTTAAAAAGGGTGATTTGCTTGCTACGAGTAATTTACAATATGCTGAAAACCTTTATAGTATTGATAAAATGGTGCCCTTAAAAGGCATGATTTTAGGCAATGTGAAAGAATATTACCAAATAAATGTGCCCAAAGTAGAAGAAATTGAAGTATTTACGGGTAAGACTTTTAGCTATGTTTTTCTTAATTTGAAAAATCGCAATCTTTTTCAAAAAGATAATCCTTTTGTAAATAGTTATACAAAGACTTATGCCCTTTTTAGTAATAAAGATAGTTTCTTAAAAAAAACAATTATTTATGAAAAAGTTAACCAAAAAATTATTAGGCAAATGGCAGATGCGAAAGAGTATGCAATTGTTAAATTATATCAAGATTATGAAAAAAATCGGAGCAGTGAAATGGAAAAAATCGCTTCTATAACTTTGGTAAATTATCAAGAAAATGCTGATGATTTTACGTTTTGTTTCTTAGTTAATGCTTGCAAAAATATTGTTGAATTTAAATCTTTTTGACAAAAGTTAGTAAATTTACTAACTTTTTTAAAATGGCTATTGACATGTGTTTAAAAATTTGGTATAATAAGCAAGTAAAATGCCGATACTATGCGCATATGTTGAAAAGAGGAAATATTATGGAAATATCAATGGAAAAATTTGTGACTTACTTGAAAAATTTAGGATTTGTTTATCAAGGAAGTGAAATATATGGTGGACTTGCAAATACATGGGATTATGGTCCATTAGGCGTTGAACTTAAAAATAATCTTAAAAGATTATGGTGGAAGGCCTTTGTTCAACAAGCTCCTAATAATGTAGGTTTAGATTCGGCTATTTTAATGAATCCCGAAACCTGGGTTGCTACTGGTCACGTTGGAGGATTTAGTGATCCATTAATTGATTGTAAACATTGTCATACAAGACACCGTGCCGATAAATTAATTGAAGATTTTACTAAAGGTAAAGAAACTGGTGATGGTTGGGATAATGATAAACTATATCAATATGTTGTTGATCATCATATTACTTGCCCTAATTGTGGTAAATGTGATTTTACCGAAATTCGTAAATTTAATTTAATGTTTCAAACTCATCAAGGCGTAGTTGAAGACGATAAAACAGTCGTTTATCTACGACCTGAAACGGCGCAAGGTATCTTTTTAAATTTTAAAAATATTCAAAGAACTTCTCGTAAAAAAGTTCCTTTTGGCGTTGGTCAAATCGGTAAGAGCTTTAGAAATGAAATTACGCCTGGTAACTTTATTTTTAGAACACGGGAATTTGAACAAATGGAACTTGAATTCTTTTGTAAACCAGGAACTGATTTAGAGTGGTTTAATTATTGGCGTAATTATTGCCTTAATTTTCTCAAAGATTTAGGTATTAAAGAAGACCTTATTAGAACAAGAGATCACAAACCAGAAGAATTATGTTTTTACTCGAAAGCAACAACTGATGTTGAGTTTAAATTTTTCTTTGGTTGGGGTGAACTTTGGGGGATTGCCGATAGAACAGACTATGATTTATCGGTTCATCAAAAACATTCCGGTGAAAACCTTGAATATTTAGATCCTGATACAAATGAAAGATATTTACCATATGTAATTGAACCAAGTCTAGGGGTTGAACGCCTATTCTTAGCATGTGTTACGAGTGCTTATGAACAAGAAGTTTTAGATGATGGCGAAATTCGTGAAGTTTTACACTTTGATCCACGTGTTGCGCCTGTCAAAATTGCGGTCTTACCGCTAGTTAATAAACTTAATGATCAAGCACTTGAAGTATATCAAATGTTAAATAAACATTATGCTTGTGAATATGATACAAGTGGTAAAATTGGTAAAAGATATCGTCGCCAAGATGCTATTGGCACGCCATATTGCGTAACGATTGATTTTGATACGTTAGAAAATAAAACTGTTACAATTCGTAATCGTGATACAATGGCGCAAATTCGTCTAAATATTGATGAATTGTTGGCCTTTTTTGGTGATAAATTTTAATAAAGGAAAATTTTAATGATTTCACAAAATATAAAAAAACAAATAGTTGAACAAACTAATATTGTCGAAGTCGTCGGCGAAGTTGTAAAATTAACTAAAAAAGGTAGTAGTTATTTTGGCCTTTGCCCTTTTCATAATGATAAACATCCATCGATGAGTGTTAGTGAAAAAGTTAAAATGTTTAATTGCTTTAGTTGTAATACCAAAGGTAATGTCATTTATTTTGTTTCGCGATACAATAATATCAGTGAAGATCAAGCAACTATCATTTTAGCTAAGCGTTTAGGTATTGAAATATCGGATGCATCATCAAAAGAAGCGCTTAAAGAAGAACGACTTTTAAAAGTTATGAATGATGCGACGAATTTTTATGAATTTTATTTACATAATACCGAAGAAGGTGTTAAAGCTAAAGCCTATTTAACAAGTCGTGGTATCACCGATGAGATTATTAAAGATTTACGAATTGGTCTTGCAAGTAGTGAAAGTAACTTATTAAATCAAGCCTTAAAGAAAAATAATCATTCGGAGCTCGATCAAGTTGAATTAGGATTAGTCAAAATTGATAATAAAGATCAAGCATACGATGTTTTCCGTAATCGAATCATTTTCCCCATTGAAAATAATAATGGTCAAGTGGTGGGCTTTAGTGGCAGAATTTATACCAAAAGCGATCAAGCTAAATACATTAATTCTAGTGAAAGTGCCATTTTTCATAAAGGCCAAATCTTGTATAATTTTCATAAAGCCACACCTACAATTAGATCAAATGATAAAATTATCATCTTTGAGGGTTTTATGGATGTTATCGCGGCGAAAAAGGCGCAAATTCCTTATGGGGTGGCTACGATGGGAACGGCCCTTACCCAAGAACATGTGAAAAACATTTTAAGTCTTACCAAAAATATTGTCTTATGTTTTGATGGCGATAGTGCTGGAATTCATGCTATGAAACGTTCGGCTTTTGTCTTTGCTAATTATCATATTATTCCTAAAGCCATCGTTTTACCAAATAACCTTGATCCTGATGAATATCTTAAGGCTTATGGTAGTCAAGCATTAAATAATTATTTTAGTCAAAATGAAAAAAATGTTTACCAGTGGCTTTATGATTTAGCTAAAAAAGATTTTATTAAAGGTGATTTAGAATCAGTTGAACGATTTAAAAAAGAAGTCTTCGAATGTGTCCGTTGTTCAAAAGAAAATACCATTATTGAACATTTTATTAAAATGCTTGCTAGTGATATTGAAATTTCATTTGAAAGTTTAATGAATGACTTTGGCAAAATTGCTAATTTCCAACCAACATTAAAACCGGATGATTTACCAAAAAATCGTGTTACAACCCCCAAAGAAGTTAGAATAAAACGTAAAATTTTTATTGCCTATGATGTTTTATTAAAACATATGGTTTATTCTAAACTTAAGTTTATTGAATTTATGGATAAAATGGGGGATGAGTTATACATTGATAGTAGTTTAACCACTTATTTTGAAATAATTAAAAAGATGGAAGTTTTCTATGCGGAAAACGAACTTATGGATGAACAAGATTTTTTAAATATTGCTAAAAGTCTTGATTTACCTAATAAAACAAATGATTATTATGTGTTTGCGAAAAGAATCTTAGATAATAAAATGATTAATTTAAACGATTCAGATGAATTTGAACAATGTTTAAATACTATTCAAAAATGTTGGAGTGACTTATCAAAAACAAGGCTTTATAACAAAGCTTTATCATCAGGAAATATTGAAGATATTCAAAAATTTGAATCCCTTCGTAAAGAAAATGTTAAAGTTATGTCTAAGGAGGAAAAATGATAGACGAAAATTTATATAAAGAAAAGTTAGAAGCAATTAAGGAATATGTTAAAAAGAATCAATACATTTCTATCACTAAAATATCAGAAATTTTTGACAATAATATTTCCGACGAATTATTAGACGATATAGTTGAATACTTGGAAAATGATGGCGTTGAAATAACCAAAGATAGTGAAGAAGTGCCAAGTGAGGAAGAATTATTAACTGAAATTGTTGATGACGATTTTGAGGCATTTGTTGAAGACTTAGAATCTGATGATGAATTAAATAATTTAGCAACCGAAGTTGATAGTGAAATTAAAGTTTCTGATTTTGAAGATATTGTATCAGTTAGCTCGGCAGCAGATGATCCCGTTAAAATGTATTTACGTGATATTGGTCAAATTGATTTATTAACTATTACTCAAGAATCTGAATATGCGAGAATGTATCAAGAATCGTTAATGTGTAAAGATAAAATCGAAGCTTATAAAAAACAAGGCAAACAATTAAGCGAGGAAGAATTAAAAGAATTAAATGAAAAAATTGACCAAGGGGAAGAAGCCCGAAAGATTTTAATTGAATCTAATTTAAGATTAGTTGTATCAATTGCGAAAAGATATTTAGGCCGTGGCCTTCCTTTTCTTGATTTAATTCAAGAAGGTAATATGGGTTTAATGAAAGCTGTTAGTAAATTTGATCCAACTAAAGGTTTTAAATTTTCAACATATGCAACATGGTGGATTAGACAAGCAATTACAAGAGCGATTGCTGATAATGCTAGAACAATTAGAATTCCGGTTCATATGGTTGAAACAATTAATAAACTTGTTCGTACAACTAGACGATTAACTCAAGAAAAACGCCGTGAACCAACGGCTGAAGAAATTGCAGCAGAAATGAAAATTTCGGTTGAAAAAGTTCAAAAAATTCAACGAATTGCTCAAGAACCAATGTCATTTGATGCAACTGTAGGTGAAGATGATGATTCTAGTTTAGGTGATTTCATCGATGATAAAGAAACCTTAAATCCACTTGAGTATACACAGAATATGATTTATCGTGAAGAAATTGAAAAAGTCTTACAAACCCTTACTCCAAGAGAAGAAAAAGTTATCCGTTTACGTTATGGCTTAGATGATAATCGACCAAGAACGCTAGAAGAGGTTGGTAAGGAATTTGGTGTAACCAGAGAAAGAATTCGTCAAATTGAGGCTAAAGCGATTAGACGTTTGCGACATCCAAGTAGATTAAAAAGATTAGAACAACATCGTGTAAAATATTAGAGATTAATAAAAAATACAAATGTTAAAAACAAAAAAGTTTAAACATTTGTATTTTTCAAAATGAGGTAAATTTTATGTTTTCCAAGCGATTAAACGAAATAATTGAATACGTTGATCAAGATGCTAAAATGGCTGATATTGGTTGTGATCATGGTTATTTAGCAATTTTGGCGATTAACAAAGGCATTAAACGTATTCAATTAGTTGACAATAAAAAAAATCCGCTTTTAATTGCTCAAAAGAATTTGCAAAAATATCAAGAAAACGCTTTTTTAACCTTTACTTTGGCAGATGGTTTGTCCCAAACAGATGATGATATTGATACCATTTGTATATGTGGTATGGGTGGTGATTTGATTTTTAACATTATAAAAAAGCATTTACCAATTGCTCAAAAAATGCATTATTTGATTTTAGAGGCTAATTCTAAAGTGGCATATTTACGTCAAATGTTAAGTATAACAGGTTTTAAAATTATTGAGGAAAAACTTGTTTTAGATAAAAATCATTATTATCAAATTATGAAAGTAAAATATGATGGAATTAAACATCAACTAAGTGAAAAAGAATGCTTATTTGGACCAATCATTTTACAAAAACGCGAACTTGTTTTTACCGAATACTTAAAAAAAGAAAAAGCAAAAATTGATAAAATAATTGCTAGTAACATTGATAAAAATGATTTAATAACTTTACAAAATAAAAAACATTTAATAGAGGAGATCCTAAATGAAACAATCTGAAATAACTTCATATTTAGAAAAATGTTATCCTGAGACGCTTGCAAGTGAGTTTGATATAGGAAAAATTGGCTTGCAATTTGGTTCGCCAAATAAAGAGATTAAGCGTATTTTAATTGCCTTAGATGGCAGAGCCGAAGTCGTTCAAGAGGCAATTGATAAGAAGTGTGATTTATTAATTACTCATCATCCTTTTATGTTTAATCCATTACTGTCGGTTAATTATGATAGTCCTTTTGGGCAAAAATTATTAAAGGTTTTTCAAAATAAATTAAATATTTATGCGATGCATACCAATTTTGATGTGGCAAAAGATGGAATGAATGAAATTTTAGGTAGTATTTTAAATCTTTCAAATCTTCATGCTTCTAAAGAAGTTATTGATAATTCATGTTTTTTAAGAATGGGATTTATTAAGCCTACTACTCTTGAAGATTTTGCAAAAGTTGTTCAACAAAAATTTAATGAACAAGGCATCAAATATATTGGTAATCCCCAAAAAATCATTCAAAAAGTTGGAATTGTTGGCGGTGCTGGCGCGAGTGAAATAAAAGAAGCCCTTATTGCTAAATGTGATTGCTTAGTTACAGGTGAGATTAAACACAATCAAGCACTTGATGTTTTAGATAGTGGTTTAGCAATTATTGAGGTTAGTCATAGTGTGGAAGCACTATTTAAAACAGCTCTACAAACTAAATTACAACAAGCATTCCCAATGATTGAAGTATTAGTTGCCACAAATGAGACTAATCCTTTTACAGTATTAAAAAATTAAGATTAAAAAATGCTATTTAGCTTAGTGCTATCTAGCATTTTTTTCTTTTTGTTACTAAACTATTTTCAAGTTTTATTAAAAAATGTAAAAACGCTTACAAAATTGTAGTCGTTTTTCTTTTTTAGTAAAATTTAAGATGAAATTTGAACAAATTTAGTGTAAAAAAACAAGTAAACGTTTTCAATTTATGACAAATTTATGGTTTTTTTTCTAAACCGGTTTACAAAAATAAAAAAAAGGAATATAATATATACAAAATATTTTTATTTTGGAGGTATTATGAGAAAAAAAATAAATATTTTTATCTTAGCTAGTATTTTTATACTAGGGGCATTTATGCTTATTTCTTGTAGCAAAAATGTTACATATACTTTTGAAACAAATGGTGGATCAAAAGTTGAAGCAGTTCAAACTAAGAATGGACTAGCATCATCTCCAATTACAACACAAGAAGGTTATAAATTCTTAGGTTGGTATGATAATGCTAACTATTCAGGTAATCCCATCGTTTTTCCTTTCAAAAGTAAAAAAAGCATAACGCTATATGCAAAGTGGGAGGCAATAATTGTAACTTTTGAAACGTTTGGAGGTTCAGCAGTTAATCCAACAGTAGGTAAAATCGAATATGAGCCAATTACGGTTAGGGGTGGATATCAATTTGCTGGATGGTTCGCTGATGAACAATGTCTTGGCAATCGCATCATTTTCCCTTTTGTTCCAACTAGCTCTTGCAAGTTATACGCAAAATGGGAATCAGTTAGTGCTCATACGGTTACTTTCAAGACTTATGGTGGTCTTCCAATTGCACCAATGGTTGCAACAGTTATTGAAACGTCCCCTGAAACATATCTTGCTGGTGATGTTTTCTTAGGATGGTATTTAGATGAAGACTTCCAAAATAAAGTTGAATTCCCTTATACGGTAACCGAAGATGTAACTTTCCATGCTAAATGGCAAAATGCCGGGGTTATTGAAGAATATACGGTTGAATTTGTTACTAATGGTGGAACTCCAGTTGAAGATTTTGTGGGAACTGTCATTGAAACTTCACCATCAACTACCAAAGATAATGCGGATTTTGTTGGCTGGTTCTTAGATCGTGAATGTACAAGACAAGCCCGTTTTCCACTTGAATTAACCGATGACATTACCCTATATGCTAAATGGGAAGCCCATCAAGATATTTCTCCTAGTGAGGTTGAAACATTACGTAGATATTTAGAAAAAAGCTATACCAATTATAGTCGATCATTAGACCAAACTGTAAGTGATGCTAATGGTGTTATCTTTAGAGGCGTAAATAATTATTACATTAATAAAAATGCAATTTATTTTATTTATCCTGCAATTGGAGAAGATGGCGAATATCTCAAAAATGATGATGGTGATTACATCTATTTACGTGAATTTGTCTTCTATGATGAAGAACTTGATGAATATCATTACTATTACGAAGATAGTACTGGTAAATATCCATATGATGGTCGATTATATGATGTTTATGTAAGTAGTGATCCATATAGTGATGGTCCAGCAGGTGAAGGAATTTTAGATGCGCTTTTCCTAGAAAAACTAAGCACTTTAGATCCTAATAATTTCTATCATTATGATGGCAAATGGTATGTTAAAGATGCATCAGTTAATGAACTTGCAAAGATTATTTTAGGTGATAGTGATTATTCAACCGAAGTTGGTAACGATTTTGAAGCTCAAGTTGAAAACTTTACATCATTTATTTTAACTTTTGATGCAAATGGTAACCTTACTAATGTTGATGCTACTAGTGAAATGTCATATTATAGTGGTGGCGTATCAACAGGTGTTTTAGAATATAAATATTACTTAAATTATCATTTCACAATTGAAAATATCAATAATGTAGTCGAAATGAATGAAAAAGAAATGTTTGAATTTAATGAAACACCAAGTGGATTATATCCTGTTTTAGATGATGAAAATGCTTATCGTAAAGCGTTTGAAGTAGATGAAACGGTTTATAGTGTTTCTGATTTAGTAACAGCACTTGCAAATTTAAATAATTACAAAGCATTTTATACTTTTGCAACCAATCGTCTAACGCAAAATATTTTATATCAAGAACAATTAATTCATGTTAGAGGTAATATTGGTCGAATTGATTTAGTAGGTTCTGATCAAAAAGCATATTATTATTATGATCCACTTACTAATGCAACCTTCTTTATCAATGGTTCAACTATTATTTGCGACCAATATAGTTATAAAAATACTTATGAGTATAACCAATATTTATTACCAGAAGATTTCCTTGCTTATAATGTTAAATCACCAACATCAAATTTATCAGTGCTTGATCCTGATAAGTTTGAATATGATGAAACTGAACATTGTTTCAAATTTGTTGGAAGCAAACGAGAAATGCTAGCCCTTGGTCAATATATCTTTGGTAATAATGATTTTGATTTACCACCTTATTTTGAAAAAGAAAATTATAATTATATCAAAATTTATTTAAACGATCATAAAGTATCAAAAGTTGTTGCGGCAACATATTTAGATATTTATGATGGTGATATTTATACGCCATATGTAACTGAATATTCACTTAAAGAATTAATTATCACAAATGAACAACCAGATTCATTCGAACTTCCTGTTAATGAAAATACATTATATGTTCCAGGAGCTGCTAAAGAAAATGGTTCATTAGATAATTTGCTTGCTGCAATAGCTAAAATGGGAGTTAATTATACTTATCAAGATACTTTCTGTTATGTAGAAGATGATGAATTAACCACTATTGATGATGATATTTATGTATATGATGGCGCTAAAGCTAAAATTACTTCTAATAGTTTTTATTTCTATAAAGATGGTGTTCCATATGTTTATTATGCTAGCTTAAATCAAATTGAAAAAGCTGATGATTTATGGATTGATTGGGGCACACCATTACTAAAATTAATGGATCCTAATTGGTTCTATGAAGGTAAAGATGGCAATTACTATTGCAAAGAAGAATATTTAGAAGAATGTAGTCAAGTTTTATCAAGATATAGTGGCAGTGTTTATATGTTCCCTAATCAAACATCAACCTATACTAAAGCAATTCATCTTGATTTTATTAAATTATCCGTTTCTTCAAGTGGTATTTCAAGTATTTATTATAGTGGTGTTTTAACAACGACGGGAACAAATGGTAGCTATGATGAAATTTTCTCTGGAATTGGAAGATTTAGTAGTATTGGTAGTAGTAGTGTAACATTACCTACCTCAGTTACTGATTATGATACAACTTATCCTGATGTTGTTAAACGAACACTTGCAACTCCTACCGAATTTAGTGTTTCTAATGAGGCGGTTTTATCAATTACACCAGTTAAAAATGCAACATCATATTTAGCTCATGTTTATTTAAATGGTGTAGAAGTAGATAATAGTCCATTTACTGTAAATGATGGAACATCTTTCAAAGATTTACTTACTGATGGTACTTATACTTTAAAACTTGTGGCCGTAGGCGATGGTGTTTATTATTTAAATTCAGATGCGTCATCAACCATTGAATTTGTTGTATCCAAATTTACTAAATTTGCGGCACCAGAAAGTTATGAAATAGATTTACAAAATAAAAAAATTACCTTTAGTCCAGTTGCTAATGCAACAAGATATGTTTATCAAATCTTTAAAGATAATGGATTAGTTACAAGCGGTGAATTAACCGAAACCATGCTCGACTTTGCTTCTTTAGGTGCCGGAAGATATGTTATTCATATTTATGCCGCCGGTGATAATGTAAATTATCGCGATGGTGATGAATTAATTATTAATCATGAAGTTGTTGAAGAAGGTGCTTTGAGTGATATTGAAGAAATCTTTGCGGTATTAAATGGTTCATTTACTATTAAAAATGCCAGCACCTTAAATTGTGTAATTAATAATCATAATTATGCTTATAGTTACACATATACATACGATGCCGGAACTAATCGTGGCAAACTTGTTGCCAAAGTAATTGATCAAGATAATCCTGATAGTGATTATAGTAATCCTGATCGATTAGTAACAATTTATTATTACAATGAAAATGGTGTTGATAAAGCCAAAATTGTTATAAAAGAAATTAATAAAGAGATAACGGAAGAAATTCTTTCAAATGTAAGTAAACCTTTTTCAAAATTTAACGAAATTGAAATTGAAGATTTAAAAGAAGTTTTTGCCGGTAAAGCAACCGAATATTATTTAGAAAATAATTCATTAGATAGTTATTTTGAAAATATGTCAATCTTAGAAGAAGTTTTCTATGGATTTAATGTATCATTTGATTATACAGAATTAACATTCAAACATAATAATTGGAATAACCCTAATGAAGATATGCGCGTTGACATTACAGGTAATTTTGATGATGAAACAAGCGCTAAACAAAACTATTATATTATTGCAAGTAGTGATAATTCATTAGCTAATGATGAGAATTTTAATGCGTAAAAGGAGAAGAAAATGCGTAAATTATCTTTAAGAATATTTTATATTTGTACAATATTCCTTCTTGGTTTAACCCTTACTTCATGTTTTGTTGATACTCCAGTGGAAAAAACCAATTTGGATCCTGTAACGAGCGTTGAAATAAATAATGATGTAGAACATACCATTACTTTTACTGAAGTTGATGGTGCTAAAAATTATTATATTGAATTTGAAAATGCCAATGAAGTAGTTGTTCTAAAAAGAACAATTACTCATTCTGGTGATGGACTAGGTTCATTACTTGATGAAGAAAAACTAGTAGCAGGTGAGTATAAAGTATTTGTTACAGTTCTTGCAAGTGCGAATGGTAATAAATTAAATTCTGTTCGTAGTTTAGCAGCTACTTATACTTTAGAAGTTCATACTTTACAAGCAGTCGAAGATCTTATGGTAAATGATGATTTAGAAGTTACATTTGCTAATAATGATGCTTGGAAAAACTATGCAGAATATGAACTTACTTTTTCTAAAGTAGGATTAGAAGAAGCAACAGTTGTTAAATCATCTGAAACTAAATTTGCTTTAGAAGATTTATTAACGGAAAATGGCGAATATTCAGTTAGTGTTAAAGTGCTTCCAGCCGTTGATACAACTTTATTAGTTGCATCAAGTGCTGTTGCTAAAGAATTTAAATATTATAATGGTTCATTGCCTGTCGTTAAAAATGTTGCAGTTGATGAAGATTTTAAATTAACTTTTGAATATGATGAAGATGCTAAAAAATATGTATCATTTGTTATTACTTTAACTACACCAAATGGTCAAAAAGAATATAAAACAACTGATTTAAGTTATGATTTAAGTAAAGACGTTGAAGAATTTGGTAAATATAGTGTTAGCGTAAAAGCAGTTCCTCTAGATGATTGCTATGGCGCTGTTGAATCAGATCTTGCAAGTGTTGATTTTGAAAAAGTAGATTATGCAGCAGTACTTGTTGAAGCACTTAAAGGCTTTGATAAATTTACCGTTAGTACTACTTTTAAAGAGGGTGCTTACTACGCTTTTGATTTAAAAATAACTTATGATGGTAAGAATTTACTTGTTGAATATGAAGATGATAATAAAGAAAAATATTATTACTTTGAAAATGGTGAAAAATATCATCTAGTAAAGGGAAATCAACCTTATGGTAGCAGTAGAATGACTTATACTTATGTAGAAGAGTTAGAAGCTTTACCAGTATTAAGTATTAATGAATTTGCTGAATCATTTGTATGGAATAAAGAAACTAAAAATTATGTTGCAACATCAGGAAATGTTTTAGATGTAATTTTATATGGTATTTTAAGTGATGTAAAATTAACTGTAGCAAATTTAACAATTGGTGAAGATTCATCAATAACAATCCAAACAACATTTAGTGGAAGTGATGATGCTAATAAAGGCACATCTAAATTTACAAAAGTAGATGCTGATTATGTTATTGAAATTGGTAGTGAAGTTACTGATACAATACCAGTAAAATTAACAGTTCCAACTGATGTAAAAGTAGAATATATTAATCCTAATAGTCAAAAAATATCTTTCACAGGTGTTGTAGGTGGTAACAATTATCTTGTAGAAGTTCGAAATGGTGATTCTAAATATACTTACACTGTTAATAATTATAGTAGTGATGCAAGTAAAGTTGAGCATGATCTCTATATGTCTAGCACAATTAAAACATGGAATGCCGGAACTTACGATGTTTATATGAAAGTTACTTCTAACAATAACGCTAAATATCTTGAAACTGAATATGAAAAAGTTGGTGAATTTGTTATTCCTCAAGTAGATTTAGTTGCACCAAGCAATTTAAATGTAAGTGAAGAATTTGTTTTAACCTTTACTGATAATAATACAGTTGCGACAGCTTATTATCGTTTTGAAGTAACAATTGTTTTACCAAGTGGTACAGAAAAATCTTTATATATGACAGTTAGTGGTGGTCTTTCTGAAGATCTAACTAAGTATGTTACTGAAGAAGGAAATTATACTGTTAAAGTAAAAGCTGTTTTCCCTAATGTGGATGGCTTTGCTAGTGTAAAAGAATCAGAAGAAGTATCTTGCCAATTTGAATATGCTGCTCCTGACCCAATGGAAGGTTTGAGTGCATTATTAGAAACTTTAAATAAGTATGTAATTAGTGCACAAATTTATAGTACTGATAGTTCTATGTCAACTATTTATAATTTTACTTTGAAATCAGATGGTAAGTCTCTATATGTTGAAGTTTATGAAAATTCAAGTGAAAAAACAACATACTATTATTACGTTCAATTTGGTGGCTCATACCATAAATTTGTTGGTACAGAAAGCGGTAGTTCAATTTCATATAAATATGATTCTAAACTTTCCGAAGCACCTATTTTATCACTTGATTCATTAAAAGAATTATATTCTTATACTGACTCTGCATTTACATCAACTGATAATGCTATTTTAAAAGTTTTATTCGCAGATTTCTTTGAAAGTTCAACAACTGTTACAAGTTCATCATTTACGATTGAAGCAACAGGTTTTAAAAATTTTGAAATTAAATATAGTAATAGTTCTAAAGGCATTAGAGCCAAAATCAATTCTATTAAAGCGATGACTTCTGATAATGAAATTCCTAGTGAATTAGAAAATTTAGTTCCTTCACAATTAAGTGTGCCTGAAGACTGGGATTTTAAAATTACTGATAAAGTAACTATGGCTTATTCATTTACCCCTATTACAAATGCATATAAATATGTTTTTGATTTTGTAGATGGTGAAGGTAAAACAGTACAAACTGCTAATATTACTAATAGTTCTTCGAGTGGTTTATATAGTAATAAATTTAACACTAGTTTACATCAAGCATTAAGTGCTGGAACATATAAAATTTATGTAACTTTATCACCATCATCAAGTAATACGGGCAAATATATGGATTCTGAAAAAACTTATGTTTGTGATTTAGTTATTGATAGTGTAAAGTTAGCTAAACCAGAAAATGTACAAATGGATCCTACTACTGGCATATTAACTTGGAAAGATCCAAATAGTAGTTGGGTTGTGGTTACACCATATTTATATACTTTCTTAGTAAGTTGGGAATTGTCTGATAAAACCACAGGTCAAATAAAATCTCCTATTTATCCAAGTGTGACATCCTATACAATAACTGAATTTTTAACTGCACCTAGTGGAACTGCAACAATTAAAATTCAAGCCATAAGTAATGGTACAGCTTTTATGACAGAATCTGATGAAGTAACAATTATAGTAGAAGTACCTGTAAGAGAAACTATTGAAATTGATGATAAATGGGTTGGTACTTGGACATATGAATATCGTTATGATACTTTTACGATAAAAATTAATAAAGATGGAACCGAAACTTATTTTTATGCTGATGCTACCGTTACAGAAAATGAAGATGGAACTATTACCATAAAAACAGCTAATAAAGAAGTAATTTTTGAATTAACAAGTGATGGAAAATTAAAACATAAAAGTGGCGATGAATATAATAATTATACAT
>CANQDG010000025.1 GCA_947591495.1 uncultured Bacilli bacterium | reverse complement strand
TTCTTCACAGGTGTAAAAACCCTACAGAAATTCATAGGTGTTTTTACTTGAACCCTACAGAAATTCACAGGACCAATTTTTAATGCTTAATATTGATATGAAGTAGTAATTACAACCTTTCTTGATGAAGGAGTTGTATATTCACATTTCATACTAGCTATTTTTTTATCAACAAAAACAAATTCAAAATGAGCAGAACCACTTGCTTTCATATCTTGATCATTAAAAATTTTAACTAGATTTTCACTGGATACATTAAATGATACAAGATCTTTAGATTCTTTTATATCGGTGCATAACTTTTTGTTAATGGTTAATTTAAACAAATCTTTTTTATTAACATCAGTAAGATTATCATTACTAGTTCTAGTTTCAAGCACAAAGGAAGAATTTAAAGTTGACTCTTCAGTCGATATGGTTGCATTTGATTTATCAGTAAATACAATAGTTGTTACATATTCATAAACTTTAACTTCTTTTTCCGTAATGGTTACGGTTGTTACTACTTGACTAGCATTTTCTAGCGATTTTCCAATGTTTTTTCCAAGTTTATTGACTTTTTGTTTACAACTTGTAAGTGAAAAGAGCATACAGATTGTAAATATAATACTGAAAATATAACGTTTTTTCATTTTAAAGTCCTCCTATAAACTATTTCTTTTACGAATAAAGAAGATTGCTGCTACAGGAGCTATCGTAGATGCTAAAATTACTCCTACAATTGTAATTGTTAAATTATTATTAGCACCTGAAGTGATAGAATTTGCTTCTTCTTGTAATGATGTAAGATATGCTTGATATGATTCATTCAATTTATTGTAATTAGTTAAATCAAGTAATGAACGATCAGCTCTTGTTAAAGCATTGAGTTCGGCTGCTAAAGCTCTTAACTCTTCGATATCTTCAACTTTAAATTCAACCGGTAATTGACTTAATCTGTCATTTAAATCTTTTAAAGTTTGTGATGCTAATGCAAGTTTAAGTATCCGAATTGTTTCTTTAGCACTATTTACTACTTCAACTAAATGATTCCATCTATCCATTGTAATACCATAGTTAGTTGGATCTTGTTTTACCATATTTAAAGCTGAAAGAGCATTATTAACTAATGTTTCATGATTTAAAGTGATTAATTTTAAGGAATCAATTTCTTCAGCATAATCGATAAAATTACTCATGCTGCTATGCATTGCTTCATAATCACTTCGTTTAGAACTTTCGACAGTTCCAAAATATGCAAGATAAATAACTGAATCATATCCTTCAATATCACTATTAGCTGGTAAAACCATTTTTAATGGTTTAACTTTACCTACTAAATCAACAAAGTTAAAGTAACATAATTCTAAACCAAACAAATCAAATTGATTATGTAATAAATCATAACCTGGATCATTTTCACTAAGAGTAGCATCTTCATCATATGAATTTTCTAAAATAGGAGCCGTAAATGATTTAAATTCAACAGTTTGTAAATTATCAAATTCATAAAATGCATAATTTCCAATCGCCTTTAAACTATCAGGAAGAACGATTGTATTAATAAAATTATTTTCATTTCCTGCATAAGTTTCTATGCGAATAGTTCCTTCTTCTACTTCTAAAACATCTAATTGATAATGAGCGGGAATACTATTTAGAATTAATTTACCATTATCTAAGCAAATGTAAAGGATTCCATCAATTAATTGGGCATAAGTATTAATTTTAGCATTATCTACTAAATTATTACCATCTTTAACATAGTATTTTTCAATACTACTTGCACCATCAAATACGCCAATACCGATATGTTTTAAATTATTACTGAAAACAAATGAAGTTAAATTGGCACTCATTTGGAAAGCAAAATCATTAATTGTTTCAAGATTTGGAGCATCAACTTCTGTTAATCCTGATTGTTGGAACGCATATTGATCAACTTTAATTAAATTGTTAGTTGTTCCAATTGATTCTAAGTTTTGGCAATCAGCAAATGAACCAAAGCCAATCGTTTTAGTAGCAGTTAAGGAAACATTTGTTAAAGCAGCACATGAAGTAAAGGCATAATCACTAATTGTTTCAACACTTTCTAAATTAATTGTTTCCAATGCTTCGCATCCAGCAAAACTAAATTCGCCAATTGTTTTAATTGTTGTTGGCAAATTAACTGTCGTTAAATTAGTACAGAAAGCAAACATATAATTATTTACAGCTTCTAAGCTATTAGGTAAAGTTACATTAGTTAAACCAAGACATCCTAAGAAAGCTCCTTCACCTAAACTTTGAAGCGTCGTTGGAAAGATAACTTCACTAATAATTGGTGCACTACCACTTTCCGAATAACGACCAAAGGCTCCCTCACCAATTGATTCAACAACAGGAATATTTAAATAATTTAAACTAGAGCAGTCCGCAAAAGCATAGTCGCCAATTGTTTTAACATTTGTAAGATTAGCAGATCTTAACGCTGTACAGCCATAGAAAGTTTCATTGGCAATTGTTTGACCAACTTTACTTAAATCAATGGTTGATAATAAAGTGTCTCTTGCAAAACAAGCCTCACCAAAGGTAACATTTCCTTCATCTGGCATATTAACAGTTGTTAAATATGAACATTCTTGGAATGCACCAAAGCCTAAATTAGCATTTTTGCCAATTGTAACTTCAACAAGATGAGATTGGAAGAAAGCTCCTTCACCATAAGTTGCATCATTTGCAAGAATAGCATTTTCTAATCCGGTATTTCTAAAAGCATATTTACCAACATTTAAAACTTGATCTAAATTAGTTACACTATTTAAACTTTCAGTATAAGCAAAAGCATTATCGCCTATGGTAGTTTCACTAGATTGAGCAAAGACAACGGTTTCTAAAGTTTTACAATTTGCGAAAGCATAACTTCCGATTATAATTGGGCCATTAAAGGTAATTGATTTAATTTTGGCACCACCAAATGCACCACTTGCAATTTCTTTGATATCTTCTGTTACAACGTAATCACCAAAATCATAAGTTGGTGTAGCAAAGATAATAATTGTGCCCGTTTTATCTAATAATAAATTATTAGCAAAGGTATAAAACTTATTATCAATACCTATTTCAAAGTTAGTTAGTTTAGTGCCATCAAAAATTAAGCCATTAATATTAGTTAACTTAGTATTTTCTTGGAAAACAATTGTCGTTAAATTACTACAATCTTTAAATAAATAATTGCCTAACGTTACTTCATTATTAGGAAGAGTTACTGATTCAAGATTTGGACATTGATAAAAGACTTGTTCACCAATTAATTCAACACTTCCTAAGAAATTAACAGTAGTTAATTTTTCATTTTGACAAAAAGCTCCTTTGTCAATTGTTAAAAGATTATTATGAATATTAACTTCTTTTAAATTAGCACACTGAGCAAAACAGAAAGCAGGAATTTGTTTCTTTTCATAAATATCTATTTTTAAAATACCAGTATTTACAAACATTGCTTCCGCAAGTTTAGTATTTTCAGATAAAACAACATTAGTAAGAGCTGTGCAATCTTTAAATGCTTCTTTGCCAGTATTTCTTAAATTAGTTAAATCGGCACTTTGAAGTGATGTGCAACCTTCAAAAGCATTTTCACCGATGGTATAAATCCTAGAAAAATCAAGATTAGTTAGTTTTTCACATCCTTTAAAGCATTCGCGTCCAACAACTTCTACATGATCAAGGTTAATCGTCGATAATTTAACATCTTGGGCAAAAGCATATTCACGAATGATTTTAACTGTATCAGGTATTTCTACTCTTTCAAGGCCTGAGCAATTATAAAAAGCATATTTTTGAATTTCTAATACACCATCAGGAACTACAACCGACTTAATCGTAGTATTAGACTTTGGTATTTTGTTAGCATCGTAATCTTCTTCCGTTACTTCGATGTTACGATCAGTATCATATAAGCAAAAAGCATATGAGGCAATATATAAGATTCCTTCATCATCAGGAATTACAACATCGCCGCCTAAACCTTTATAAGCTATTAACATTCGGTTTTCAATAACAAATTCGCTTTTAACGGTAAGTCTTACTCGAGCAATCGCATTTGAACCATTTAATCTTAAAGTAATCGTAGCGTTTCCTTTTTTGAGGGCGGTTACAACACCATCTTGATCAACGCTAGCAACATTAGGGTTACTTGATTCAAAAACTTTTTCGTATTTGTCATCAACATACCAAGGATTTATATCGTAAAATAATTGAATTTTTTCACCAGGATAAAAGCCTATTGAGGAAAGACTAGTAAGGAAAGTTCGATCACCAGTTTCACCAATTTCACTTGTTTGAGCAGCCCTTGAATAAGCAAATAAGGTATCAAAATACGAAAATTTAATTGATTCAACTCTTGCGTCATTAATATTAGTATCCATATTGATGGCCGAAGCCAAATTAATCGAACTAGTTGCTGGCTTTGCTTTAATATTGACGATTAAAGTTGCTCTTCTAAGATACATTGGTTCTTCAACAGTAACAACCGTTCGACCGGTGTTTTTAGCAACAAGGATTCCTTCTTTTACTTCAGCAATATTAGGATTAGCAACTGTCCAAATTAAATGATTTAAATATGATTTATCAGGATCTAAAGTTTTATCAGTTGAAGCCAAATATCTTGTTAAATCAATTATATCATCTTGATAAGCATTTAGAATCATCAAATCTTCGCCATCATTAGTTCCATCTTTTGTAAAGCGGAAATCACCTCTAGTGCCTGGAAGTTGACATAAATACAAATTAGAATTTAAAGCATAATCATCAATTGCAAGACCAATCGCACTTGTACATAATTTATCATCATAAATAGCATCTAAGTAATCGGTTATTTCAAAGCGAACTCGGTTATCTGTTCCTTTTTCACTATAAACAGGAATAGGATTATCGGATAAGAAAGTATATGATGAATTAGAAGTAAAGATAATTGGTGATACTGATTGAACATATTGATTATCATAAATAACCATTGTAATATAGTAACGATCTTTTCTTAAAGTTGTATCATATATTTTTTCATAAGTTACATCTTTTAAAATAGGAGCTTCATTATCTAAAACAAAGTCAAATTGGAATGTATTACGAATATTTTTGGCTTCACCACCATCGCCATAATCAAGTTTAGCTTTCATGGAAAATGAATATTGACGATTGTTAACTAAACCTAATTGATATGAACTTATTCTTAAGAAATCATAATATGGTAATGGTGTTCCATTATAACCATATGCCTTTGTTGCATTATAATCGACATATTCCCAAATAACTTCGCCAGTTATTTTATCGGTTATCACATAATCAACGGTTTTAGCATTTCTAAGTAAGCCCGCATAAACAGCTGAGATACCATCGATTGCGCCTAAGAAATTAGAAACGGCAATTCGATCAGTTGAAGCTGGAATTTCATCATATAAAGATGTATCAACATCATATAAATAAGAACCAAGCGGAATAATATAATTATAATAATATGAACCATATGGGGTTGTAGCATAATAGTCAGCTTTTAATTTATCTTCATCATCGATTGAAGCATCATGAGCTTCACTTTCAACTTCATAATAAGTTTTATCAAATAATGGTGCTTCAGTCCAATCACCATAAAAAGCAAGGAATGGTATATTTAAATCAATTGGAATATATCCTTCTTCTTGACTATCGCTTGCTTTAAGTTTAACGAATCCTTCAACATACATTCCATATGGGAATGATGAATCAATCATATTTTTATCTTCTTGCGTTAAGGTATAAACAACTTTAAGTTTAGCCATTTGATTAGCTGGAATAACAAGTTGACTACCATTGATTGTGCCACCACTAATAATTTCATATCGCGCATTATCTGATAAAATTTGGGATTTTTCAGCAACAAATTTATTATCTGAAGTTGATAACGTTTCAGTCATTGCAAGAACTGATAAATCATATGTTAAAGCATAATCAGCTAAATTTACAACATTGAATTCCATTGTATAAACGCCTTCACGTTTTGGATCATCAAGTAATTCTAATTTACTTCGGTCAATTCCATCAACTGTAATATAACCTTTAGTGTTAACTGCATTATATAAACTTGCAAGTCCTGCACCTTGTTTACGAGGTGAATAAGGATTTCCTTGTTCATTTAAAGCAATGGAAGCAGTTGACATTAATAATTGATTAGTCATAACCGAAATTTGTTTGTATGAATAATTTGGATATAATCCTTTTAAATATTGTCTAATTAATACAACGATTCCACATAGATTTGGAGTAGCCATTGAAGTACCACTTAATTCATCGTATCCACCACCTGGAATTGCCGAACGAATATTACCACCATGAGCAGTAATTTCAGGCTTTAAACCAAGCGAAGGTGTAGGACCCCAACTAGAAAAATCTGACATAAAAGGACCTGCTTGATTACTAGCACTAATAGTTAAGGTACCACTTTCTTTTGCGGCAAGTTTTACCCCATCTTCTTTAGAAATGGAAATGGTTGGAATATGATTGGTTTTACCCATTGACATAAGGATTGAACCTTCAATATTATTATAAATAATACAAGCAACTGCCCCTTTTTCTTTAGCAATTTGGGCTTTTTCTTCAAATGTATTATCTCCACGTCTTACAAGGGCAATTTTGCCTTGAACATTAATATTAGCATAGTTAATTGCTTTACCAACACCAGGAACTGTTACATATTCAAAAGTTTTTTCAACGCCTTCAGTAATTCCAAGTTCACCAAAAAAGTCATTTTCTTCACCCGTTATATCATTAGATTCATCAAAGAAAATAACTTGGGATGAATTACCTACAAGATATTTACTTTTAACACCACTAATAGAGGCAACTGATAAAGCTGCTTCATATGTTGAAGGAGAACCGACAGTACCAGAATCAGGATTAGTAGCAAGATTGGTATTACCTTGTTCACCACCATATGCAGAACTATAACTATTAGATGCAGCGGTAATTAAACTAATACCACTATCATTAATCTTATCATAAACTTCATTAATTTTACTGCCATCTTCTTCTCTAGCAAATCCACATGAAGAACCAAGGGACATATTAATAGCATCAACCCCTAGTAAAACGGCATCTTCAAGGGCAAGTAAAATATCTTCGGTTCTTCCGCCTTCACTAAGATCAGGGAAAACTTTTAAGAATACTAATTGTGTATTAATCGCAACACCTGTAATTTCATTATCTTTACCACCGATAATTCCACCAACATGGGTTCCATGTTCTGAATCATATGGGAAAACATCGGGATCTTTATCTGCATAATCATACATGTAAGGAATTTTACGGCTATAATAAACATCATTTATTTCTAAATCAGGTGTATATTTTATCGCATTGGTATTAGCCAAAATTCTACTAATCGATTCCATTGTAATAAGTGGATTAGATGGTTGATTAGCAAAAACAGTATGACTACAATCGAATCCGGAATCAAGGATTGCAACTGCCGTTCCTTCACCATCGTAACTAACACTACTTGAATCGAAAATACCAGTTGGATATACTTCAACATTATTAGTTACAACATTTGAACTTCCTTTTTCAGCTTTTGGTAAATTATAAGTATCAGAAATAATCGTGGAATCTACTCCTTCAAGATAACCAATCTTTTTAAAATTACCATAAGTCGTTTTTACAGCAATCGCATTGATAATCGTAGAATATTGAGTTTCTACATCAATAATTAAATTATTAGCATATAATTTACTAATTAATTTATCTTGTTTGTTTTTAATTAGTTTTGCTTGTTTAATACCTGCATCAGAACTTGCATATTCAGAAACACTCTTATTTCTTTTATAGGCATCTTGATTATAAGTATCAATTAATGCATCACCAGGTAGTGTAACAAGCGTTATAATTTCATCAGAATCTAAATATCCCCCATTTTTCTTTAAGTGTTCAGCTTTAATTCTTGATAAAACTTGATCTTGAGTAAGTTTTAAATCAGTTTTAAAAATTTGTAATTGTTGGGAATTATTCGACTCTTTGACTGGTTCATTGCTATTTTCTTTTTTATGGCAGGAAACACATCCTATTAAGAAAATAATCAATGTTAAAGCAAGCAATATTTTTCTTTTCATTTTTATCTTTAATGCTCCCTTCTTTATTTAAGCCAAAAGCTGATAATAATCATCGTAATGATAAAGCAGATAATAGCACATATGATAAAAGGTGTGTATTGAGCAAAGGCGGCTTTAATAATCGCCTTTTTTTCTGCTTTGGTCACATTTAAGTTATCATCTTTTGGTTTAACTCTCCGATATGGCATGCCATCTACATCCATATTGTAGACAGTATGACCATCATCGATATATTCATCTTTATTTTTTTTCTTGCTCATGTTTTTTTCTCATCTTTTTTTCCATTTCAATTTGTTCTTTCAATTCTTCTTGACGTTTTATTTCATCATATTCAGCATCATATTGGGCAAGATTATTCATAATTTCTGGATTATATAAATGACAAGAAACAAAATGATCTGGTGTTGCTTCATAATAAACTGGTTCTTTAAATTGACATACTTTCATACATTCAGAGCATCTAGTATGAAATTTACAACCCTTTGGTGGGTTAGCAGGAGATGGAATATCACCTTTTAAAATTATTCTTTGCATTTTAACATCAGGATTAGGAACCGGAACAGCAGAGAATAAAGCTTTCGTATAAGGATGAAGTGGATTAGCAAAAATTTCCTCAGTTTTACCAAGTTCCATTACATTACCAAGATACATTACTAAAATATCATCGGTTATGTATTTAACAACTGATAAATCATGTGATATAAAAACATATGTTAAACCTAATTTATTTTGAAGTTCTTTTAAAAGGTTAATAATTTGAGCTTGAATTGAAACATCAAGGGCACTAACTGGTTCATCACATATAACAAGTTTAGGATTTACCGCAAGCGCTCTTGCAATGCAAATTCTTTGACGTTGTCCACCACTAAATTCATGGGGATAACGGTCATAATATTGAGGTTGCAAACCACATTTATCCATTATATCTTTTATATAATCACTTATCTCCTCTTTAGGAACTATTTTATGAACCTTGACCGCCTCAGCAATAATATTCCCAACTGTCATTCGCGGTGGAAGGCTTGAATAAGGATCTTGGAAAATGAGTTGCATATCAGTTCGATATTTACGCATTTGGCCCTTTTTTAAGTTAGTGATGTCTTCACCATCAAAAAAGATTTGTCCACCATCAACATCATATAATTTTAAAATGGTTCTTCCTAAGGTTGTTTTTCCACATCCTGATTCGCCAACAATTCCAATGGTTTTACCTTTTTCAAGATTAAAGCTAACATCATCAACTGCTCTTAAATATCTTGTAGGCTTACCAAAAAAGTTTTTTTCAATTGGAAAATATTTTTTTAAATTTTTAACTTCTAAAATATATTTATTCTCATCATTATTTGGTTGCATCATTATCTCCTCCTGCTTCTTTATATAAGTAACAAGATACATAATGCGTATCAGTTATTTTAATTTCTTCTGGATATTCACCATCACATTTAGCAAAACATTTATTACAGCGATTTTTAAAATAACAATTGGGTGGTAAATTGATTGGATTAGGAACTTGACCAGGAATTGAATAAAGCGGTTCATTTGTACTAGAAGTAATAAGCGGTTTACTCTTTTGAAGACCAATCGTATAAGGATGAAGGGGATGATGAAAAATTTCACTCGCGGTGCCTTTTTCAATTACTTTTCCCGCATACATTACGACAACATAATCAGCCATTTCCGCAATTACTCCTAAATCATGGGTAATAAGCATAATTGAACAACCTTGTTTCTTTTGTAAGTCTTTTAGTAATTCTAAGATTTGCGCTTGAATTGTTACATCAAGTGCCGTTGTAGGTTCATCAGCAATGATTAATTTAGGGTTTCCCGCAAGCGCCATTGCAATCATAACTCTTTGACGCATACCACCTGATAATTCATGTGGATAACTTTTATAAACATGCTCTGGCATTGAAATACCAACTTTATTTAACATATCTATACTATGAGCTTTAGCATCTTCTTTGGAAATATGCGGCGTATGAACAAATGATACTTCATCTAATTGATAACCAATCGTAAAGACCGGATTTAAACTAGTCATTGGTTCTTGGAAAATCATTGTTATATCTTGGCCACGAATTTTATACATTTGAGCGGTTGGCATTTTAGCAATATTGTAACCTAATTTTTGTCCTTCTTCGTTTTGGCCAAGTTCATCTGAATTAAAACGAATTTCACCTTCGATAACTTGACCTTGAGGAGCTTGGACAAGTTGCATTATGGAAAGTGATGTAACACTTTTACCACAGCCTGATTCACCAACTACGCCCACAATCTTATTTTTAGGAATGTCAAAGGAAACGCCATTAACACTCATTACAGTACCATTATCAGTAAAAAAGCACGTTTTTAAATTTTCAATTTCAATTATATTATTTTCATCATGCATTACTGAAGTATAATCTTTAACATCCAATTTTTTCTTCTTTAATGATTCATAATATCGCATTTGTTTAATATTATATTTGATAATTTTGCGACTTTCCTTAATGGAGATATAATTATTATTATTTTTTTTCATTTTAGCATCTCCTTACTTTTTAGCCTTTGGATCCATAGCATCTCTTAAACTATCACCAAGGAAATTAAAACCTAAAACCGCTATAACAATCATTAAACCTGCTGGTAACCACATATTTAAATGATAATTTAAAACAAGCGGATCATTCGAGGTTGCAATCATCGTACCCCAAGCGGCTTTTGGCAATTTAACACCAAGACCTAGATAACTAAGGGTTGATTCGTATAAGATAACACTACCAAGCCCTAATGTCATCGATACGATTAATTGAGGCATAACATTAGGTATTAAGTGCTTGAAAATTTTTCGCCAAGTTGGAAGTCCCATAACCTCGGTTGCGGTAATATATTCTTGTTCACGTAAAGATAAAATTTGTCCTCTAACAAGCCGTGCAACCCCACTCCAACTAAAAATTGTAATGATTACCATTAAAACATATATTTGTTTATCAGAGTCTAAATTCCATGAATCAATAACGGCCGAAGCAATAAGTAAAATTGGTAAGGTTGGTATACAATTAAAAATATCAACTATTCTCATAATTAGTTGGTCAACCCAACCACCAAAATAACCGGAAATTCCACCTAAAATAATTCCTATTAAGGTTTCAAGAATAACAACAATAAACCCTATTGTTAAAGAAATTCTTCCGCCATACATTAATCTTACAAAAACATCCATTCCCTTATCATCAGTACCAAGTAAATGATCTTTAGAAGGGCTAGCATAACTATTTAAATCTCTTGTATGTTCTAAGACTTCAACAATGGTAATTTTTTCACCAGTTTCTTTATCTGTAGCTTCTTGCACAGTTACAATTTGTTCAGTAACTGGTGTTCTATCAACTTCTGTTTCACCCCATTTAGAATATGCCACCGGTCCAAGGAAGGAAAAGAGAAATAGTCCAACAATCATTATAATTCCGACAATAGAAAGTTTAGAGCGGAAAAATCTTCGCATAACAAGTCTAATTGGACTTAATTCTTTATAGTGATGGTCACTTTCTGCATTAGCAGTTGAACTTTCTTCGTTAGTCTTTTTTAATTCTTTTTCATTTTTATTAATTCGATCTTGATTTTTTAGCAACTTGATAATAAGATATAAAATTGCTACTAATAAAGCAGGTAATAAAATTAATATTATAATAGCCATTTTTTTCACCTACTTTCCAATTTTAACCCGAGGGTCAACGATTGAATACATTATATCTGATAATAATGTACCAATAACTGTCAACACTGCAAGGAACATATTATATCCCATTACAAAAGGAATATCTCCTTCTTTTAAAGCATTATATGCAAGTCGACCAATACCATCAATACCAAAAACTTGTTCGGTTATCATCATACCACCAAATAATGATGGGATAATACCCGCAAACATCGTAACAAGGGGAATCATGGTATTTCTAAAAGCATGACGATAAATTACTTTATTTTCCGATAAACCTTTTGCACGAGCTGTTCTAATATAATCAGCATTTAATACCTCAAGGGTATTAGTTCTTGTATAACGCATAAGTCCACCAATTGAAAGAATTACACTGACAAAAATAGGTAAAACCAAGTGATGGACAACATCACCAAATTTAGCCATTTGGCCAGCAAAATCATCGGTATAAGATTTACTAGCATAAATCAGACCATTCGACGGGAACCACCCTAAATTAGCAGAGAATATCTTAATAACAATTGCTGCGAAGAAATAAGTCGGTAACGATATACCAATCATAGTAAAGATGGTTACCATATAATCTCTTACAGAATATTGATGCGTTGCACTTGAAACACCAAGAGGAATGGCAATTATAAATTGCAAAATTGTTGCAATAACTGCTATCGCAAAAGATATCCACATATTGTCCGAAATTACTTTAGAAACGCTTGTATTATATTTAAATGATTTACCTAAATTACCTGTACATAGATTACCTAACCACTTAAAATAGCCCTCAAGTAATCCCTTAAAAGATTTATCACCAATTCCATATAGTTCTTTAAATCGGTCAATATCATCTTGGTTGATAGCACCTGAAGCTAATTGTTGACTAAATTTGATATCAACATAATCATTTGGCATTAATCGCACTAATGTATAAATTATTACAGAAACGCCTAGAAGGACAAATATTGATATAAATAGTCTTTTTATAATATATTTAAACATTGTCTTCTCCTCTTAAAATGAAAGCGATGTAGTTATTTAATTACACCGCTTTTTTCTCCTTATCTTTCTTCTACTAATGAAACATTATACATTTCACTTGTTAAACCTTTAAAAGGTGTTAAGTCAGCTTTAGGAGTTAATGAATTTACATCAATTTTATTTGTATTATATGCAAATAAATCATCTCTTTGATATGTAGGAAGTTCAATCGCAAGTTGCATAACAATATCTAATGCTTCTTTATAAATACTTGCTCTTGTTTCTTGATCATTTACTTCTCTTGCAGCATCAATCTTTTTTGAAAGTTCTTCAACTAAAGCTAATTCTGTATCATATTTATTTCCCGCATTTAAAAGAATTTGTTTATAACCCCAGTTTAAAACGGATGTAGCTTTAGAATCTTTATGATAAACTTGATACATATCAGGATCGATTGTTGATCCCCATGCAGCAGCCCAAACGGTTAATTCACCAGTAGCTAATTTCTTTAAAGCGTTTGAATCAGTTGTAACATTGATTTCAAAACCAACACGATTTAAAATTTCACCAGCATGATATAAAGCTTGCCATGCAGGATGGTCAGTTTCTTCACCAGCAACAGTAAATGTATATTTTAATATATCATTACCTTGGCCTTTTTGATAAACACCATTACCATTTAATGTATATCCAGCATCTTCAACTAATTTTTTAATGAAAGCATCTTGTTCAGCTTGAGTAAGAGTTTGACCTGCTTTTTTACCAAGGCTATTTACATATTCCCTATAAGCAGGATTTACAACATCTAATCTTTCAGGAATAGGACCACCAATATAAGGATAATATGCGGTAGCACCATTTGGATATGCCCAGCTTGCTAAAGACATTGAACGATAAATTGGTTGGGCTTGAGTTTTGTAATAATCGACACATTCTTTAGTATTAATAGCATGCATAATAGCTTGTCTAACGGCTAAACTAGGTACTTTACCAGCATTAATACCAATATATCCATAACCAGATGTTCTAATTGGTTGATTACCAATGCCATCATCAACTTTACCATTTAATTCAGTAATGGTATCAGGTTTTGCATTTGGTTCAGCGAAATCAATTTCACCACTATATAAAGCATCTAACATTCGGTTAGCAGGAACAACTTGATATCTAATTTTTTTAATTTTAGGCATACCCATTAAGAAATAAGGATTTCTTTCAAAATAGATAACACCTTTATCATAGAATTCACCAGCTTTAATATTCTCGATACCACCAGATGATTTACTTGCAGCATAAGGACCTGCACCTACAGGAACACCAATTTTATCATCGCTATTAACAACTTGTTCCATAAAATCTTGACTAGAATATTTAACACCAAAATGTGATTCGAAATCAAATTTAGCAATTTCTTCTTGATTTGAATAATAATACATTGGCGCTACACCGAAAGCAAAATTCCAAATGGCTTTAGGGTCCACTTTTTTTATTGTAATTGATAAAACTTCATTACTACTATTTACAGAGCCATCTTGATTATAACTAGGAACACCATAAGTAACACCATTTACACTAACTGGTGCTAAACGATTAGCAAATTTAATACCAGAAATATTAGGGAAAGTAAGATCACCATGTTCTTCTATGTATGCTTGTCTTGCCGCATTTACTAAATAATCATTTAAAGTAACCGAAGTATTCCAAGCTTGAATAATTTCACTAATACTAGTAGGAATTTTATCTTCAAATACTGTATTAATAGCTCTTTCTTTTGTCCAAGATTTTAATTCAGCAACATTATTAGTTAATGATGAGAAAAGTTGACCTTCACCATTATTTTCTTTTTTATTCCAACTAATGTAACCTTCTTCATATAAGAATGATTCAACATCAGTAGTAAATAAGTTACTATATACTTTACCATTTTGACCTTTAAATTTGTAGTCTTCGTAAGTATCTACATAGTTACTATAGTCATTTTCTAATTCTTCTCTAAATAATTCTTTTGCTTTTTGATAATCTCTAACAATATTAGCATAAGTATCGCCACTATATTCACTAGCAATTCTTGTAAGTTCATTTGTAAAAGTAGTATCACTCATTAAAGAACCACTATTTTCATCAAAAATTTCCTCAGCAGCAGCTACCAAAGCATCAATTCTAGCCTCAGCTGCTAATCTAAATTGTTCTTCAAATTGTTCTTGTTCATTTATATCAGCTTGTTGAGTTCGATATTCTTTTAGACCAACAATTTCCGTTGAATAAATTGTACTTGAACCAGTATAAACAGGATCTAGATAAACATATAAATTAAATAATACATCTTTAATGGTTAAAGGGCTACCATTAGAAAACTTAACATTGTTTTTCAAAACAAAATAGTAAGTGGTAGTTTGTTCTTCACCTGTACCATTTTCAACGATTTGTAAATCTTTTGTAACAACTGCTTCTTTATCACCATAAGTTGGCTTACCATCTTTATCATTACCAATCATCCCAATTTGGGTTAAGCCAACAACATTACTATCAGCGGCTGAAGTTGAAAAGAAAGGATTAAATACTTTATCAACCTCTTGGGAAGAAAACACTAATGGATCGTTTTCATTGCTGTAAACCGGTAAGTTTTTGTTCTTATCTTTATTCTTATTTTTTTTACAACCTACCAACGATACAACCGATATAGTAATAATACATATCGTTAAAAATACACGAAAAATATTCTTTTTATTCATTTTTTATTCCTCCTAATTTTCTAATTTTATAATATCACATTTTGCATTGCTAACTTCTGATGAAGTATCTTTTTGATAATAAACATTATCTGTTGCAACTTTTAAATCTTCTTCAACATTAAAATCATTTGGCAATTTTTTTATCACATAATCAGCACTAAAATTAACATTAGAGATGGTTGAGTCAGTCATTGAAACGCAAATACCTCCAAGATAAATAGTATCAGTTAATGATAAAATGACCTCTATTTCATAATGAACATTTTCAAAATTAACATTTCGAATTGTTGCATTTTTAATATTACCAAATACACTAATGCAAAGCATTTTCTTCGTATCATCTTCAAAGTCATCAATTAAACCATTACGAGTTGAATCATATGCTACTTTGAAATTAGAAATAGTATGATTATTGCCCTCAAAAATATGATTATAATTGTTGAAACTAAAACTTGCACCTTCTAAATCGATATCATTCATTAAGTAAATATTGCGATTCTTATTCATTTTAAGCTCACTTGCGGTTCTAACAATAGCAAAATCGCCTTTAACATACTTAACGAAAACTTTAATTATTAGATCTTCATCACCACCGGGGTGTTTAAAATTTGTATCCCATTCGTTACCATCTTCATCATAAAAACCAATTGGGGTATACCCATCACGCCTTTTGGCATAATTATCACGATCGTTGAATTGTCCACCTTGACTAGTAGGATACTTGCCAAGTTCTACTTCCTTACCATTATCATCGTAATAACATACAGCATAAAAAAATTCTTTTTTTTCTACCCATTTTGCATATAAAGTTAATTCTTTATCAGTAAGGGTATCTTTATCAAAATCCCATTCATCCGAATATGTTGGTACTCCATCAGGTGTTTCAGTTTTCGTTTTGTACCAGCCTACAAACTCATAGTTAGACTTAATAAAGATATTTTCATAATCGACGACAAAGTCGGTTGGATTATGAAGATAAAGGCGATTATTTTTGGGTGCATCATAATATTGAATTAAGGGTGCCGTACAATTTTTATATTCCCCACCTTCTAGCATATAAGTAACTTTAATTTTATTATCATAGTCTATTTTGTTATCTTTTTTGCATCCCGTAAGACATATGGTTAAAAACGCAATAAATAAAACAAAGCCAGTTGATATAACATTTTTTATACGCATTTTGTATCCTCCTTTACTTTATCGGCCTAAGGTAATTTTTACAACCAATTAATTATACTACTTTTTTGATTTTTTATCAATGCTTTTTTTAGTAAAAACGCTTACATCAATTATTTTTTTTCTAGCCTTGGAAATAATTAACCTTAAAATTAGCTTTATTTACTTTTAAAAAATGATAATTTTAATTTTAAATTTACTTTTTGAAATTTCTTAATAACTATTTTTTACATAAAATACTAAATAAATACAAAGTTTTATTTTATTTGCCAAAATTCTTTTTATTTATTAACAAACGATTTTTACCTATTCATAAAACATAAAAACAAAAAAAGAAAGCCTTGCTATTAAGGCTTTCTTCTATTCTTAAGAGGTTTAAGAAATCTTGGAAAGGTTATTACCGGTTACACTATAATCTTCGCCATTATAAACAAATTTATAATTTACTTGAACTATTTTGGTTTCCGGATTATAAATAATCTCTATACTTATAGTCTCACCTTCAGCTGATAAACCGGTTGCCGTAAGCGTATTAGTATCATAATCATAAACAGCATTTATAAAGCCTTGATTAACGTATCTTACTGTACCATCTTTTTCAATCGTAATCGTCGTTGTTTTATCAGCGCCCATACCTTCCCATGTGCCATTGCCCCAAACGCCACATAAAGCCTCAGGAACAACTTCTTCGATTTCGCCATCTAATCTAAGCGTAACTTCTTCATTATTATAACTTAAAACTAACGTTTTAATATTAAAGCGATAAGTAACATTATTAACTTTAAAAGTTACAATAGCTGAACCATCATAGTTAGCCGAAAAAGGATTACCAGCATAACTACCACTTAAATCTTGTCTTAAATTTAAAATAATCTTAGTACCTAAAGAATCTTCACCTACATAGTGGCCTTCGGCTGTAGTTGGTAAAACAGGAGGAACCATTGATCCTTCATAGCCCGCTTTATGCATCGCAGCTTCTTTTAAATAACCAAATTCAGTACTATACATTAAATTATTATCATAATAGAAACTCATTTCACAATGTTGATAATCATTAAAGTCACAACTAATACCGGTTGCCGTAATGGTAATATCAACCCAACCATTACCTCCCCAGTTAAAGGTATATTTTGATTGACCAGTTGTTTCATCATAACGTAAATACATAAATGTTGCATGACCATAGCCATCTATTAATAATTTATAATGATCTTTTTCAATTTCGCCACTGCTTTCTTTATTATCCATAAACCAAACGCCTTGATAAGCATCAGGTGTAATTAAAGTTATCACATTAGCATTTGCTTTAGCAGTTGCTAAATTAAAGCCGATAAATTCATCGTTATCAGTTAAAATTACAATTAAATCATCATCATATTTTTGATATGTACCACTGATATCTCCACTAACTTCGTCAACTCCATTTAGATGAAGATGTTGATTGTTATAAGTATAATCGCCTTCTTCTTCACCTACTAGAAGTAAATAGCAACCATATCCGTTAGGGCTTTGACTTTCATCAATGGCTAAAATATAATCTTTACCATTTAAAGTAATGCGAGCATTATTTTCGATAGTATTAATTGTTGCATTAGCATTAGGTTGATAAATACCATTTTCAAAATAGTAATAGTGTTTATTTTCACTAACAAATAAAACATTACCAACATTTGTTATAAATAAGCCATAAACTTCACCATCAGCAATTGGGCTTAAAACAACACCCCGAATATCTTCACTTGTACCACTTCCACTATTATAAATACCATGTAAGAAATTACCTTCTTCAACATATGTAAATTCACTAACATTACCTTCCATTATTACTTTAAGGGTTTTACCATCATTAAAGGCATAATATTGATATGTAACGCTGCTAAATCTTGAACGATAAATAGCTGTACCATCTGCTTGGAATTCTAGTGAATATTTGGTTCCATAATATGGTGAAGATCCACTAACATATAAGAAATTGTAAGTTCCAAGGAATGGATATGAAGAATAATCTTTTGCCACAATTTTACGGAAAACCACATTTTCAAGGGAAGGAACACCACTACTTCCTTTTGCGATAAAGGTAACGGTAATTGTCAAATCACCATTATCAACGATTGACATACTTGAATAAAGAGCCGATAAATCCTTACCTTGAACAACTAATTCATTACCATGTTGTTCATATGTTCCACTAATATTACGACCTTTTAATATTTTAGTTGATTGGAAAGACATGTTGCCTTCACTCGAGAAAGTAATAATGTCACCACTATCAGAGAAATATTCACCAAACAATTTTAAATCAATTTTACCAAATTGATAACTAACATCACCTGACATACCTGCACTAACAATATATTCTAAACTACCATCAATTAAAGTACCTGTGATTTCTCCTAAACTACTTTGCATTGATAAAATAATATGTTCACCATCATATTTATAGGTTCCATTAATTGTTGATGAATTAACCCATTGCAAAGTTCCATCATCATTTAAAATCATTAATCCTGCATCACTTGTCTCATATAAAGTCCATGTACCAGCATATACACCGGCAATATCAGAAACATCATAATATTTAGCTTCAATTTCTATATCTTTGGTAACTGGCATATAACTACGATAAATATCATTATCATCAAGCATCCAATTAAAGAAAATGTTTGAACCATTATTTTCAGGTTCATCAAAAATACCTAAAATATCATTAACATCTTTGGTAATTGTTTGAACAACTTGACCATTATTTAAAAGTTTTACTTGATAAGTTTTGCCTTTTAAATCAACTGGAACACCTTTTAAAATGTTACCATTCATTACCCAAGCATTTTCATCCCATTGTAATTTAGTTTTAACAAATTCTAAATCAATTGTATCTTCTGTTTCAATACCTTGATAACTTGTTTCATTTGCTCCTCTAACGGTTGTATTATAATATGAATTTACACAAGCAAGACCAGCTGTATAATATAATTCGTAATCATCTTCGGTGTAATAGCCAACAAGACCACCTGCATATGAATTATAATTTGAAGTACTTCTTGTTCCTCTAACTACTGGACCGGCAAAGAAGCAATCTTTAATAATGGTATCATCACCAACATATCCAGCAAGACCACCTGTGTAAGAAACTTCTTTACCTGTTGCATAAACACTTGCATAAGATCCACTATCTAAAATGGAAGCATTTCCAGAAGCAAAGTAGCCAACAAGACCACCAACATATTTTCCACCATAAACTTTACCCTCGGTAATGGAATTGATAATGGCTACAGCACTACTATAATTGTAAACATAACCAAATAAGCCACCATTGACAGCACTTTCTAGTGAACACTCTTCACCTTCAAGTTCACCGATTGTGGTTTCAACGTTAGTATAACAATTTCTTGCATACGCAAAATAGGCTTGACTAGCATCACTAACATACCATAATCCGGCTATACCACCTAAATATGCACCATTATTATCAAATATTTTAGTGTTTATTGTTCCCGTAACATTGATATTTTCAAAAACACTTAAAATAGCTTGTCCAACAACACCACCCATGATAATTGAACGTTCAGAGTCATCTGAACCTGCTTCAACTTCATAATTAATATCTTCTAAAGTCAAATCATGAATATAAGCCATTTTAGTTAAGGCAAATAAACCACCTAAATATGTTTTATTAGTTCGCATATTAATTGAAACTGCTAAATTTGAAATTTTATGACCACGACCATCAAATTCACCCATAAAGCCATAAATGGTTTTTTCAACACCATTAGAATCAGTAAAGGTTACTTCTTGACCGATTGGAGAATGTTTTTGACCGTTCATATCGATATCATTTGTTAAAGCAAAATGAGCTTGATAATAATCAACATCTTCAGTTTCTTCATCAATATGATTAATGCGATCAGCAAAATTAATTAGATCTTCTGGAGTTTGAATTAAATATGGAAATTCTTTACTACCATCTTGTTTAATTTCTTGCTTTTTTTCGGTAAATTGAGCAACAGCATCAGTGTTTTCATTTACAACAAATCCAGCACTAATTTTAAGACCAGAAACAAACCAACCATTAAAATCATAATTTTCTTTAACGGGGTTACTTGGAAAATCACTATTAGCAAGCGTATAGCCTTTAGCAACTTCTTTTTCTAAAACAACTTGTTCTTCAACTAAGAATTTAATTGTTACATTTTCATTTTTATTTTTCTTACGTTTACAGCCAAAGAAACTAACACAAAGCAAAATTAAAACAATGGTTATAATAATTTTTATGCTATTTTTTTTCATTTTTTCCTCCTAATCTTTAACTGCCACTACATAAATAGTTTTATCACCTTGGTGATATGCAATTGCATTTTCTTGATATGTTGTATAAACATCATATTTTTCAATTTCTTCTTCATTAACTAAATCATAGATTACATAATAATTATCATGTAATTCATAAAAATACTCGCTAATGTAATTTTCAATTTCATCACTTTCTGAAACTTCACAACTAGCATGGGCATATTGACTTGCCTTAGAAATACCAGAAAAACTTATAGTACTTCCATCATCAGCTATCCACATACCCCGTAATTCATCACTTGTTGCAATCGCAGAAAGCGGAACAAAATTATAATTACACAATACAGCACAATCTTCATCTAAATAATATACATAGTATAAAAAACTTCCATTATAATAAAGGGCTACATAATTTTCATCAATATAGTTAACTTGTAATTGTTCATCATCACCTGATAATTTAAAGGTTGCCGTTGTAACACCATTAATATCAAATGGTTGATCAAAAATGATTTCAGTATCACTTGATACCACAAAATGATGATTCATTAAACGATGATATAAACCTAAATTATAAGTCTTATTAGCTAAAACATCTTTTAATTCGTAATTTTTATTTGTATCTAATACATAAATAATCGTATCATCATTATAAATATTGGCAATTCCATCATTAAATTCATAACGATATTCTTCTTTACTTGCGCCATTTATAAAAGTTACAACTCCTAAACCAACGGTTGATTTACCATTAAAGCTCACAATTGTATTCTCAAATTGATATTGATAATGGCTTAGGATATCGGGTTCTTTAAATGTTTGACTATTAATTATTAATCCATCTTCACTTACTTGAACTTGATATTGATTATTTTGATATTCAAATTGACCAATACCGGTGTGGCGATTAAAATAATATCTAATATTATTTGTTTCGATGTTATTTTGGGTAATGCTTACAAATCCTCTAACATCCCAATAGTTTGCTAAACTTTCAAAATATTGATAAATATCATATGCACCAAGACCATTAAAAGTAACGGTCATTCCATTTTCACCATTCCAAGTACCATATAGGGGATCAATATAACATACATTGTAATCATCCACCATCATACCA
>CANQDG010000024.1 GCA_947591495.1 uncultured Bacilli bacterium | reverse complement strand
TTTTATCGTCCTAAACAACAAAATAATTATGCTTATAATATTAAATAATTTTGTAAAAATGCAAAGATATTGACAATTTTTTTTGATAATGAGGCTTAACGTATTTCTTTTGCGAAGGATAATCGACCTTTTTATTTGAATAGGCGCATTAAATCTTCTAAGGTTTCTTTACGACTAATTACTTTAACTTTGTTACCTACCATTACCACGGCTGGTTTTAAAAGATTATTATAATTAGATGACATTGAATAATTATATGCACCTGTTGCGTAAACGATTAAAATATCATTTGTTTCAAATGGAGGGATTAAAACATCTTTGCGAATAATATCACCAGATTCACAACATTTTCCGACGACATCAACTAAAAGCGTTTTTTCCATATCCATTTTATTAACAATATCACATTCATAAATAGCCCCATATAAAGCAGGTCTAATATTATCGGTCATACCACCATCAATAAAAAGATAGTTCTTCCCCCCATAAGTATGTTTTATTTGTGAACATTGATAAAGCGTAAAGCCATTAGGACCAATAATTGAACGACCTGGTTCAATCATTACTTTTTTTATGCGTTTATTATCTTGTAAGACCATATCCAATTTTTGGCTAATGCCTATCATCATTTCTTCAACTGATAGGCTTTGCTCATCATTATGATATTTAATACCAAAGCCACCACCAATATTTAAAATAGGTAAATCTAATTGATATAAATTCATTATTTTTGTTTGAAAAGAAACCATTTTTTCAATTTCTAAATTATATGCAACAAGTTCATGAATTTGCGAACCAATATGAGCATGAAAACCTTGTAAATGTAAGTAGGTTGATTCTTTGATAATTTGTATCATTTCATCAATGACTTTTTCATCATAAATACTTTCACCAAACTTAGATGTAAATTTAGCTGTTTGAATATATTCATGCGTATGTGCATCAATGCCTGGATTTACTCTAATTAAAATATCTTGTTGATGATGATATTGTTGAAGTAACTTTGTTAATGTTTTTAGTTCAACAAGATTATCAACAACAATTAAACCAACATTTTGGTTAATGGCAAATTCTAATTCTTCTATTTGTTTATTATTACCATGAAAAACAATTTTTTTCATTGGAAAATTAGCTTTGCTTGCAATGTATAAATCTCCTATACTTACAGCATCCATATAAAAATGATATTCATTAATAATTTCAGCGATAGCAGGAGTTAAAAAAGCTTTAGATGCATAAACTATTTTACTTTCAAAATGTTGACCTTTGAAATAAGTTTGATACATCGTAAGGGTTTTTCTTAAGCCTATTTCATCAATAACGTAGAGCGGTGTTTGATATTCTTTGGCAAGTTCTACTAAACTTTTACCATTAAGATAGGCAATATGATCGATGATTTTTAATCCAGTTGGTTTCATTTTTTAACTCCTTTTTTACGATATATGATAAAAAGTATTAGAAAGCTAATGCTTTTGTTTAATTATACTATTTAAAAATTATTTTTTGGAACGCATATTTTGCTTGATATATTTAAAAGTGGCTTTTTCACCTTCTTCTAAATAGATCTTTAATAAATTTTCAAATTTAGTTTGGGTAATAGGGTGCATTGGCAAAAAAGTTTTTTCTTTTTGATAATAATAGTCAATAACCATTTGTGGAACAAAATTTTTCTTATTATAAACTTTAGAAGCTGCTAAATGATCACAAAAGCTTTCCGCAATATACCGATCAGGCATCACAACTGGTTTATAAGCTTTTTCTTCTAAGTTTAAGTCAACCCAGTATTCAAAATGATGTTTATTACGACCTTTATGATGAAGCCATGCTTTACTATAGCCGACTATTTTTCGTTCAATGCCAATCGGGCTTCTAGCACCATTATAATATTTTGCTCCTGAAAAAAATTCGGTAAAACTATATTTTGATAAATCATGGGTTAACCCTTGACGATAAAGCCCTGCTTTAAAACAATATTTTAAAACAAGGAAACGATGTTTAGTAATCGTCATAAAGTGTTTAAAAATATGCATTATTCTCTCCCAATTACAATCTTCTTTTAACTATTTTATCATAATTTAATTATTTATGTCAAGTTTAGTTTAAAGATAAAATTGGAAAGAATCGCTTCTTTCCAATTATCTTCCGTATTGTGCTTCATACATTGCTCGATATTTACCATTGCTATTATAAAGTTGGTCATGATTACCTGATTCGATAATTTGACCATCCTCTAAAACAAATATGTTATCAGCATTTCTTATAGTTGAAAGACGATGTGCTACCACAAAGGTTGTTCTACCGGCCGCCAAAACTTTTAAGGCATGTTGAATTAATTGTTCGGTTTCCGTATCAATATTAGCGGTTGCTTCATCTAAAATTAAAATGGCGGGATTTCTTAATAAAATTCGCGCAAACGAGATTAATTGTTTTTCACCGGTTGATAAATTACTACCTAGATATTCTAATTTAGTATTAATACCCTCAGGATATTCTTCCACAAATTTTTTAGCACCAATCATTTCTAAAACTTTTTCAACTTCTTCATCAGTCGCATCGATTCCTAAAGTAATATTTGATTTAATTGTTCCACTAAAA
Organism: uncultured Bacilli bacterium; assembly: GCA_947591495.1. Classification (GTDB taxonomy): domain Bacteria; phylum Bacillota_I; class Bacilli_A; order ML615J-28; family CAG-313; genus CAG-313. The sequence continues at coordinate 20,682 of CANQDG010000024.1, read as the reverse complement.
AGGGCTGGTTCTTGTAAAACATAACCAATATTACTGCGAACCTCTTGTTTAGTATATTTCATAAAATCAATATCATCGATTAAAATCTTGCCATCGATTAAATCATAAAATCTTTGTAATAGAATCATCATTGTCGATTTACCACTACCAGTATGACCAACAAGACCAATAAATTGACCTGCCTTAACATGAATATTGATATTTTTTAAGACTGGCGTTTCATCATAAGCAAAATTAACATGCTCAAACTTGATATCGCCTTTGAAATTTGGTCGTTCATTAAAGCCTAAATATTTATCTTCTTCTTGATCTAATAAATCAAAGATTCGACTTGATGCAACAAAGGAATCTTCAAGTGAATTAAGGTTGGCAAAAATTTCTCTAATTGGGTCAAAAATCTTATTAATATAAGTAACATATAAATATAAAGCACCAGCTGTTATTGCGCCATCATGGGTTAAAAATTGTCTACCAAAATAATAAATAATTAAAGCAAGTAAGCCATTTTGAATTAAAAGTAATAATTCACCACCAAAAATCGAATTAATGCGAAGAGCATTCATTTTATTATGATAGTTAGTTGTTAATAAACCATCATATTCGGTTGTCATTGCTTCTTCTTTATTAAATTGTTGAATAATGGCCATACAATCAACATATTGAGCCATTGCCGCATTAATAATGGAATTCATTTCCCGAATACGATGTTGATATTTATTGTTAATTTTACGATAAACTGTCATCCAAAGTAATATTAAAGGGGTAGCAAGTAAAGTTAAAAGTGATAAACGCCAATTAACTTTAAATAATTCTACATAAACCATTAATAAAGAGATAACGGCAGTTAAAATCGAAAAGATAACTTGATATAATCCTCTAACGCCTTCGGAATCACTTGTAATTTTCGTAACAATTTTACCACTTGGTTCATTTACAAAATAATTCATTGGTAAGCGATTTAATTTATCAAATGCATCAATTCTAATATTTAAGGTTAAACGCATAGAAGCTGTTAAGAAAAAGACATGTTGGAAATATCTAAAAATGATAATAACGATAGTTAAACTACCATAAATGATCAATAATTTAACAATAGGTGAAACACTTGGTTCATAAAAGGTTCGTAAGGCCACCTTATCTAGTTTAATTGCATCAATCATCGTTTCATCACTTAACACTAATTGCTGTAATTCTTCATTATATTCTTTAATATCACTACTACTATAATTGCCATCAACCATATAATAGCCATTATCTACATAAACAATGGATATAATATCATCAGTATCTTGCACTTGATCACGTTCAATTTTCTTATAAGTTACATTTTCATAATTAACATCACCATCACTTGTTTTAACCCAAGTAGTTTGAACACCTAATAGATGATCATCTAAAACTCGATTAATTAATTTAGGTTGATATAATTCTAAATAAGTATAACCAATAAGGAAAACAAGGGATAAAATGATAATAAATTTATTTTTCCAAGCATATTTTAAAACTCTTTTTAAAACGACTTCGGCTGGATAGTTATAATATTTATCATAAGTTTTATTTTTAGTTGATTTTTTGACTTCTATTTTTTTAGCTGGCTTTGGCCTATTGCTTTTGGCAACTTTTGTTTTGTAACAAACAAGTAGTAAAAATAAAATTATTAACATTCTTTTTTACCCCCTGTTTGACAAGTAGGAATCAAACACTTAATCATTGTTTTCTTCCCCCATTTCTTGAATAATATATTGACTATAATACCATCCTTTATTTGCCATTAACATTTGATGAGTACCACGTTCAACAATTTTACCATCATCAATGACAATAATTTCATCACAAGCCTCAACGGCAGTCAAACGGTGAGCAACAATGATATTCGTTTTATTCATTCTAATTTCTTTTAAATTATGAATGATATTAGCCTCTGTTGTTCCATCAACCGCACTTAATGAATCATCTAAAATTAAAATTGGGGCATCTTTAATAAGTGCTCTAGCAATTGATAAACGTTGTTTTTGACCACCTGATAAAGTAACACCATATTCACCAACAATGGTATCAAGACCATCTTCTAAAAAAGCAATGTCTTTAGCAAAGTCGGCCATCTTAATGGCATAATCAAGATCTATTTGGGAATTTTCACTTTTTCCTATTAAGATATTATCTTTTACGCTTCTTGCAAAAAGTAAATGTTCTTGAGGAACATAAGCTACCATTTTACGGATATCAACCTTTTTATAATCATCAATTGGTAAATTATTAATTAATAAACTATTTTCATCCTCAACCGGAAATCTTCTAAGTAGTTGCCTAATTAAGGTTGTTTTACCACTACCAGTTTTACCAACGATTCCTAACGATTTACCACTTTCGATTGTTAAATCAAAACCTTTTAAAATTGCAAGATCAGTATGAGGATATGCGAAGGTATAATTTTTAAATTCGATTTTAGCAAACTCGTTAATCGGTAGTGCATTTTCTTTATCAGGAATTTCGGGTTTAGCTTCTAATACTTCTACTACCCGGTCAAAGGAAATAGCGCTTTGCGCAAACTGAGCAACTTGGTTACCTAGTTGCATCATTGGTCCGGAAAATTGATTTAATAATAAACTAAAAGTAACTAATTCACCAACGGTCAATCTTTGATTAATGATTAAGTATGCACCATATCCATAAGCAACTAGTTGGCTGATATTCGTAAAAAAACGGAAGGTTGGACCAAAGGTTGATTGCATTAGAACTGATTTTCGTTCTGTATAGTAACAATCTTCGGCCGCATTTTTTAATTTATTAAAATCTTGTTTTTCATTAACAAAAGCTCTAATTAACTTAACATGTTGAACACTTTCCATTGCAAGATTACTCATGATGGAATCTTTTTTTCTTACTAAGCGCCAATTATCACTAATTTTAGGTCGCATTGTTACTACGACAATAAAAATAAAAGGTAGCGGAATAATAGAAAAAATAGTTAACAAGAAATTTAATTTAATCATAGAAAAGGCCGTCATTACAATCGTTAAAATAACCGTAATTAAACCAAAAATTAAATGAGTTGATACATTAGCCATTGAAAAAGTATCAGAAGTCGCCCTTGTCATTAAATCACCAGGGTGATAAACGGTAAAATAATCAGCGTCTTGTAATAAAATGTTTTTCATAAATCTAATTTTAATTTGATAAAACAGGCGATGAAATAAATTACCGAGACAGATACTTTTAGCAATACTAATTATAAATTTAACGATAACAATCGTGATTAAAAAACTCAGTAAAGAAATAAGGGTTTTATAATCAATTTGACCAAGACCAATAATATTAACAGCATCCCCAATAACTTCAGGAATTTTAATTTCACAAAATATTATACAACCTGATAAAACTAATGTTAAAATATATTTCCACCAATATTTTTTGATATACCATCCGATTGAAGCAAATCTTTTGATCATTGTATTCACCTTGTAAGTTCAAAATATATAGTATTATACCATAATTCGTTGTTTTTTTCATATAATAAACAATAAAAATATTTGGCATTTTTAATTTAGTTTTGGAAAAAGATGAAGACTATTCTTCATCCTTTTTCAAATGGTTTGTGCTGCCAAAACCACCTTTTCTTCTTGTAAGAGTCATATCATCAAGCGTTATACCATAGGCAAGAAAAATACCTTGGCAAAAAGCTTCACCTTTAGTTAAGAAAACAGTTTTTTCATCACAAGAAAGATTAGATAGTTTAATCATAATATGTCCTTCATTATCGGCCTTAAAATAGTCACTATCAATAATTCCAACGGTATTATCTAATTGTAACCGATATTTAAAACCTAAACTACTTCTGGGAAAAATTTGCAAAACTAAATTAGCATTCATTTGGCATCTAATACCGGTGGGAATGATTATGCTTTGGAATGGTTTAAGCGTTACATCAAATGGTAAATAGAAATCATAACCAGCCGAACCAACCGTTGCCCGCTTAGGTAAAGAAATGGTCTCATAAGTATCATCTGCCAAATTTAAATTTAATTTTTGACAATCTTTTATAAATTGTTCTTTTGATATTTTTTCAAAATGTGTAATGTTTTTCATTTTTTTAATCCTTATTTATTCTAATTCAAAAGCCCCTGTATACAATTGATAATATGTACCCTTTTCTTCAATTAAACTTTCATGAGTACCTCTTTCAATAATGCGTCCATGGTCTAAAACCATAATTGCATCACTATTTTGAACAGTTGACAAACGGTGGGCAATAACAAAAACAGTTCGACCTTTCATTAATTCATCAGTTCCTTTTTGAACTAACGCTTCGGTTCTTGTATCAATTGACGAAGTTGCTTCATCTAAAATCATTACGGGAGCATTGGCAATCGCTGCTCTTGCGATTGATAAAAGTTGACGTTGACCTTGTGATAAATTAGTGCCATCACCGGTTAACATTGTATTAAATCCTTCTGGTAATCTTGTAATAAAATCATAGGCATTCGCAATTTTAGCCGCTTGATAAACTTCTTCATCGGTTGCATCAAGTCTTCCATAACGGATATTTTCCATTACAGTGCCCGTAAACAAATTCGTATCTTGTAAAACAATACCTAAAGATCTTCGTAAGTCACCTTTTTTAATTTTGTTAATGTTGATGCCATCATATCTAATTTTACCATCTTGGATATCATAGAAACGATTGATTAAATTAGTGATTGTTGTTTTACCAGCACCGGTTGCTCCGACAAAAGCAATCTTTTGGCCAGGTTTTGCATAGATAGAAACATCATGTAAAACAATTTTTTCTGGAACATATCCAAAATCTACTTGATCTAAAACAATGTCACCTTTTAACTTTGTATATGTGACGGTTCCATCTTGATGAGGGTGTTTCCAAGCCCAAAGGCCTGTTCGTTTAGCTGATTCATGGATCTTACCATTTTCATCTTCAGTTGCATAGACTAAACCAACGTAACCTTCATCTGTTTCTTCTTCTTCATCTAAGAAATTGAAAACACGCTTAGCACCAGCTAGAGCCATCGCAACCATTGAAACTTGTTGCGAAACTTGACCAACGGTTTGTGAAAATTGTCTACTCATATTAAGGAAGGCAACAACCATACCAACTCTTAAAGTATTAAAGCCAACAACTCTAAACTTGTTATCATCATTAAAAATCATTACGCCTAAATTAGGAACATTATTCAAAATTAAGACACAGCCTACGATTGCTAAAATAACAAAGAAGATATTACCAATATTGTGCATAATAGGCATTAAGGTATTACCATAATGGTTAGCATTAGTAGCCGCATTGCATAACTTCGTGTTTATTTGGTCAAATTTTTCTTTCGCCTCATCCTCATAGCAGAATACTTTTACGACCTTTTGCCCATGCATCATTTCTTCAATATATCCTTCAACTTCAGCTGTCGCTTTTTGATTTTGAATAAAATATTTTGAACTTTTACCACCAACTTTTTTGGTAATGAAAATCATTAAAGTTGCACCTAATAAAACAACTAACGTTAACCAAATACTATAATGAATCATTGTACAAATAACAAAGGTTAAAGATAAAAAGGTTGAAATAAATTGAATTAAACTTTGAGTAACAAATTGTCTAATTGTATCAACATCATTTGTATAATAACTCATAATTTCGCCATGTTGATGACTATCAAAATAACGAATTGGTAAAGCTTGCATTTTATTAAATAAATCTTTTCGAATTTTATTTAAAAATCTTTGTCCTACTCTTGCTAAAATCTGTGTTTGAACCGTTGTTGCAACTAAACATACAGCATAGATTGAAATCATAATCATTATTAATTTCGTTAATTCAAGTTCCCAAGTTGGTAATTTATCTTGTAAAGCAGGAGTAATAACTTTATCGGTTATTTGTTGTAAAAAGATGGGGCCAACAATTCCAGCAACCGCTGAGATAACTAAACAACCTAAAATAATGCCCATTGCAAGACCATAATTTTGGAAAAGCAATTTTAGCATCCGAGGAAGGACCCCTTTAACATCGGACATTTTATATCCTCCGCCTCTCATTGGACCACGAGGAGGAATTTTCTTTGCTTCAGCCATTAATGAGCACCTCCAATCTTATTTTGAATTTCATAAACTTCACGATAAATTTGATTAGTGTTAAGTAATTCTTCATGCGTACCAACACCTGATATTTTACCATCATTCATTACAATTATTTTATCAGCATCCATGACTGATGAAATTCTTTGGGAAATAATAAATTTTGTAACATTAGGAATATTTTCTTTAAAAGCCCGCCTAATAATAGCATCTGTTTTAGTATCAACGGCACTTGTTGAATCATCTAAAATAAGAATTTTAGGATGTTTTAATAAGGCTCTAGCAATACATAATCTTTGTTTTTGACCACCAGAAACATTAGTTCCGCCTTGATCAATCATTGTATCATACTTATCAGGGAAGCTTTCAATAAATTCATCAGCACAAGCAAGTTTACAAGCATGAATTAATTCTTCATCGGTTGCATTTTTATCACCCCAACGAAGATTTTCTTTAATTGTGCCACTAAATAAAACATTTTTTTGTAAAACAACAGCTACTTGATTTCGCAAAGTAGTTAAATCATATTGTTTAACATTTTTGCCACCTACTAAAACTTCTCCTTCGGTTGTATCATAAAGACGACTTATGAGATTAACAAGGGTTGTTTTAGATGAACCGGTTCCACCAATTATACCGATTGTTTCACCTGATTTGATTTTTAAGTTAATATTAGATAACGCATTTTTTTCAGCTTTGGCTGAATATTTAAATGATACATTTCTAAATTCAACATCACCATTTTTAACTTCCATTAAAGGTTTAGCTGGATTTGTTAAACTACTTTGTTCACTTAAAACTTCGGAAATTCTTTCGATACTAGGAATCGACATCGAAATGATGACAAAAATCATTGAAAGCATCATTAAGCTTGATAAAATTTGAATACCATATTGTAACAAACTTGTAAGATTTCCGACATTCATTTGAGTACCATGGGTAGTAATAATAATTCTTGAAACAATTAAACTAACTAGAATGGTTGCTGTATACATTGCAAATTGCATTGTTGGTGAGTTCCATGCCACGATTTTTTCGGCCGCAACAAAGTTTTCACAAACATCATCAGCAGCTTTTTTGAATTTTTCTTTTTCAAAATCTTCTCTAACATATGCTTTAACAACTCTAATACCATTAATATTTTCTTGAACTGAAGCATTTAAGGCATCATATTTCGTAAATACTTTATTGAATCTTCCCATTGCACATTTTACAATTGTAAAAAGAACAATACCAATTAAAGGAATTAAAGCAAGGAAAATTAAAGCAACCCTTCCACCTAGAACAAAAGCCATTATGGCTGAAAAAGTCATCATTAAAGGCACTCTAATAGCAGTTCTTATTCCCATATTGTAAGCCATTTGTATATTGTTGACATCGGTTGTAAGTCTTGTAACAAGACTTGATGATGAAAATTTATCAATATTTTCAAATGAAAACTCTTGAACTTGATGATATAAATCACGTCTTAAATTTTTGGCAAGTCCACAAGATGCAATTGCACAAAAGCGTCCTGCTAAATAACCAAAAAGAAGCGATAGCATCGCAAGTAACAATAAAATGACACTTATAATGATAAGTTGTCTCATATCATTTGCATTCATACCAACATCTTTCTTTGCTTGCAAATAGTTAATCAAACGCGCAATAACAAAGGGCATAATACATTCCATAAGTGATTCGAGTGCAACAAAGAATGGTGCAAGTAAAGAAGGTTTTTTGTATTCTCTAACACTTTTTAAAATTGTTTTTAATTTCCCCACTTTGGGCGTTTTTTTATTTGGTTTTTTTCGATGACGATGAACAACAACATTTAAAACTTGACCATCGGTTTCTTTTATGGTGTATTTTTTATTCATATTTTTTTCCTCCTGCAATTTTTCATAATAACATTATATGAGAAAAAACACATTTTCATAAGTTCTAACATTTCCCCTCATACTATTTTTTTAAATTAGTTTTAATTCGATCTAAATAAGCATATAGTGTATCAATTTCTTCTTGGCTAAATCCAGCTAGTGATTGTTTTTCAACATCATCAAGGGTCGTGCGAACGGCTTCATTAATGGCAAGGCCTTTTTCGGTTAAAGTAATTTTTTTAAGTCTTGCATCATTTTCAATACCAATTCGTTTAATTAAACCATTTTGTTCCATTAATTTTAAGATCTTCGAAGTAGTTGATTTAGTAATCATAAATTTTTCTTCGATATGTTTTTGATAAATATCAATATCTTGATGTCTTGCTAAAAATCCCAAAATAAAGGAATTGGCACTTGTTACGCTATTAGCATAGCGAAATACTTCACTATTTTCAACATTTCTATTAAATAAATTTTTTACAGTTGTGATTTCACAACCTAACTTTTTAGTTTTCATAGCCTACCTCCAAAAAGTTGCATATCAAATAGTTTGATATACAACTATTATACTACTTTTTCACAAAGTTAGCAATTAATATTATAATGAAAACGTTTATCATTTTAAAAAGATGCATAAGATAAATTCTTGAAAATCTATCTAATGCATCCTTTTTGATTTTTATAAAAATAAGTTATTAATTATAAATTAATTGTCAATACAATTGATCCATAATAACTATTGAATCCTGTACCTTTTAAGGTAATTGTGATTGCAGTATCCGAAATTGTAATTAAACAACTATCGTAATATGTGATTGCTACTGAACCATCATATCCCGCAATTTCAAAGAAAGTTGCAATAGTATTAGAATCACTAACTTTAAAACTTCCATCCATTTGTTGTTCAGCTTGAATATTATCAAGATCAAGACTTGCAAAGGTAGCAAATAAATTACTAGCATATAGGCCTTTTAATACTACACCATCTTCTTCAACGTATGCGCCTTTAGTTTTATCAGCACCTAATTGATAAATACCTGTTTCATCTTCAGCATAACCTTTTGATTTAGTATTATCGGTTAAGTTTTGTTGATAATAACTATTTTCTGTATAACTAATATGCTTGTTACCTGCTTTAAAGCCAGTTGCTGGTTCAAATGACATATTTTGTTCAACAACATCAATATCATATTCTTGTGCTTCTGCAAGTTTGCCTAATTGTTCTTTTAACTTACTAATATCATTAGGATCTATTATTTCAATACCTGATTCAATATTACTTTCAACGATATCATTTTTAGCACTACCAACCTCTGAAATTGTAACAGTTACACTACTTCCTGTATATAAATTATAAGTATAAGTTAAAGAATCATCTTCCATTTTAGCAAATACGATACTATCGCCTTGATTTACAAAAAAGAAAAAGCTACTATCATGGGTTAATGAATATAAAGAGTTCATAATGGAAACATTATATTCTAATAAGATTGTACCATCATCTTGTAAGGTTCCAGCAAAATCAGTTAAGTTAATGTCATTTAAAGATTTTAAAACATTTTGAGCCCATAATGAACTGTGATCATCAGTTGTATAAGTTATTTCGGCAATTGGTAGAACTTTATCACCTTGAAGCTTAAATTGGTAAATATGATTATTTACAACAATATAACCTTTTTCATCACTTTCATTCATCTCATTAAATGAATAATAATAATTTTCCGTGAAAATATCAATAAAATGTTTAGATGATGAAGTAACTTCTACTTTAAATTGATGACTTTCTTTAACTCTTGCAAGGAAGGCTAAAACGTCGTCGGCATCAGCAACTTTTGGTCCATTACCATCTTCAAGATATTCTTCTATTTCTGGGATGGTTGTTGTGCCAATTTCTTTAATGATTCCTATACAATCACCAGTATATTTTTGATTATCACCTGGTTCAAAATGAAGAATTGTTTTAATTGCATTTTCGCTTATTACTTCAACTTTAACGCTAACAAATTCCATTGCAAAAGTATCACCATATCCGGCAAGTAAAGCAAATAATAATTTATTAGCATCATCCGTAATTTCGTATGTATTTGTAACATTGACTTTATCTGTAAAAGCATCTAGATTGAAATCACTAAAGGAAATAATAGCCTCATCCCACAAACTAGTTTTATATGATCCATCACTATTTTTTAAAGCATAGCCAGGAACAACAGCGTCATTTTCAATGACAAATGAAAAGACTTCATTATTTTGTGATTGAGCATAACCATATGGATCACCACCATGTTCTTTTTGACTTGGTTGATAATAGAATGCTTTTTCAGTATATCTAAAAGTAGTTGTAACATCAAAAATTTGATCTTCTAATTCATAAGTATAATTACGTAATCCCGCAAGATTAGTCATTACTGCTTTTAGGCTAGGTAGATTTTTATAACCACAAACTGAACATTCTTTACCGGTATGAGGAGTTCTTTTCGTTTCAGTTCCGCATACACTACAAGATTGCCAATGATATGTTTCATTATATTCATAAGTTTCTTGATATTTATGACCTAATTCTTGGATATCTTGTTCTTCGTGATCACCACAGCGCAAGCATGATCTGGTTTCTTGACCACCTGTTTCACAAGTTGCAGGGTAAACTAAAGTCCAATTTCCCCAGTTATGACCTAAAGCCGGTAAAATTTCTTCTTCTTTAGCTTGACAGACGCTACATGTACGCGTTTTTGTTCCTTTTTCGGTACAAGTTGCTTCTACTATTTGATATTCGCCCCAACTATGACCATTTGCGCAAGGGCTAGTTTTATTACATGATGCTAAAAAAACACCAGCACTAATGATCATCAAGAAAAGGCATATTATTGATGCAATTTTTTTCATATTTTTTTTACTCCTTTAAAATTATATATTTTATTTTAAAAAATATATATTTATTATATTACTTATTTAAATAAATTGCAAGTAAGAAAAAGTCAATGTTATCGTTTACATTAATATTTATTGTCAAAATAGTAATTCTTATGGTAAATAAAAAGATGATAATCTACTATCTATATAAAAATCCTTGCTTTTAAAAAGCAAGGACTTTTACTATAAATTTAATATTTTAGACTTTAACTAAATCTTATTAAGCCTTTTCTATTGATACAGTGTATGAATAACCACTTGTTACTTTAATTTGTAATTTTTCACCACTTGCAAGAACAACTGTTACACTGCCATCATCATTATATGTTGGGGTAAATTCTTGATCTACATAAGTTCCACCATGTGATTCAGCAAATTGCAATGATTTAATAACCGTAATCTTACAAGAATCATCGAATTCAACTTCACAAGAAACATAAATACCATCATAATAAACATTACTGAAACGATAGATGTGATTGATTACTTCATAACTAAGGGCATCTTCAACATTATCATAAGTGAATTTTAAGACGTCTTCCATCGATACACCAGCACTATAAGTAATCGTCATTTCGTTTTCTTTAATTTGACATGAACTAATTGTTACTTCAGTATAAGTATCCCCATATTGTTTAACAAACATACCAACAACTGATTGGACATTATTATTTTCATCCATAACTAAAGCTAAACGGAAGTTTTGCTCACTATCATTAGATGTAACGGTTTTTTGTTTGTATAATTCTTCAATGGTACAAGTTGTAGCTGAAGTAACATTAACGGCATAACGAACATCATCGGCAACAAAAACAAGTTTACCAGTTGATGCATCATATTTAGCATAAGTAACATTAACCTCTTCACCATTATAATTGATAATAACATCTTTACTATAACTTTCAATAGCTATTTTAACAGCATAATGTGCTGCAAAATTAGTTGCGGAAGATGAAGTAGACAAGTAATATGTCATAGATAAAGTAGCATTAGCAAAATGATCACCGCTAACTGTGAATTCATGATATTCATCATAAGCTGGCTCACTAAAGACAATATCATCACCGAAAGTTAAAGTATATTTACTAGAAGTATCAACTGTTAATGGTGTTACTTCGAAACTACCATCTTCTTTTAAAACGTAAAGTTTCATTGTGTCATCTTCCATTTGATATATAGCAAATTTAGTTTTTGATATTTCACCATTTTCATCAGGAGTTACTTTAACAATGGCACCTTCACATATTTCATAAATGGCAACTGATGTGAAACTAACTAAACAATCAGTGCTAGGATAAGAATCACCACTAATCCATATAACTAAGTTATCCATTACTTTCTTTGGCCAATTATTTGATAATGCACTATTAACTTCATTAACATCTTTTACTAAGACTCTTAAGTTTTCGGCACTTAAAGCAAGGAAAGCATCACGATCAATTTCAACTTTACTTAAATCTTCAACACCAGTCATATCAATGACAAACGTTGTTCCACCAGCGCTAGCAAATGCTTGTGTTGCAATTGTTTTAATTTTGCCAAATGTTACTTTCTCGATATTTGTGCAACCAATGAAAGCTGCCTCACCTATTTCTTCAACATTTGGAATATAAACTTCTTCAAAAGAATACCAACTATTATTAGCAAAAGCTCTTTCACCAATAATACGAAGATATGGAGCGTTTACACCATCAAGATCTTTTCCTTCAAAAGCACCAGCTTCGATGATTTCTACTTTATTAAAATCAACATGATCAATTTCAACGCCATCAAATACACCACTTGGAATACGAATAACCTCATCAGGTATAGTAATACTTCCGCCTTCACCATTATAAGAAAGTAGAACACCATCAGCACTGACAACAAATTCTTGGATTGTCTTTTCAAAACCATCTTCGGTTAAAACGATTAAGATATCAGCCTTACTATCTGATTTACGAAGTAAAATCTTTGTCTCATCGACAACAATTGCTTCATAAGTAGTTACAACACCATATTCATCAATATAATGGGCATCGCCATAACCATTTAATACTAACATACTCCAATCAGGATTTACATAAACACCTTCAACTTTTTCGACATATTGACGATAAACATATAAATAACCATATTGATAATCGTCATCATTGTCATTTTCTACAATTGCGATATTGAAAATAAATATTGTTTTGCCTTCATCATCAAATAAACGATAGCATCCTTCCACTTCACCAAATGGTTCATAAAGTAATGCTTGAGAAGCTATTTCATCAGTTTTTAATGTTGCATGGCCATTACCATCTAAAGTTAATAAATTTTCATTAATTTCGCCATCACTATAACCTTGATATGCTCCATATTCATAAACGCGTGGTTTAATTTCGTCTTCTTTACCAGCTACAAAATCAAAGATATATTCTTCACCATCATAACCAAAGAAAACAACAGAACTACCATTTGGATTGATAGCAAAATCACGTTCGCCATTTTCATTTGTACGCGGATCGAAAATAGTATTACCACGATATGCTAAACCTTCTATATTTTGACCATTATAAACTAAGAATGAACCAAAATAACTATTACCACTTAAAACACCTAGAATTTGACCTTCTTCATCATAGATGTATAATTCACTTGCAACTGAACCTACTTCAGCAAAATATGCTAAACCAACATGCATATCAGTTGATGCTAAAGCAACAACAACATTTAAAACTTCAATTGCATCTTCACCATAATATTCATCAATTGTAATTTCATATTCGGTAAATGTAACCCCATTTTGATTATATTCTTTACCAACGATATCATAGTGACCAATAAATGTATAGCCATCATAATAACCCATTGCGGAACCATTACCATTAAAGATAACTAAATCATCTTCGGCTAATTCACCATATTCATCAACAGTAAAGTAGATACCAGCTTCTTCATTTGCATATCTAAATCCAGTTTGATCAGGTGATATGATTAAATACCAATCAAATGCTACATCTTCAAATTCATAAATTAAATAAATAACATCTTCACCTTGCATTTCATATAAGCAAGTATATGAATCACCACCAGCTGGTGTAAATTGCGCAGTTCCATAGCCATCAGTAACTAAAGTTCCATTTTGGCAATTAATATTATAATTAATTCCATCGTTTTCTAAGCAATCATAAATTCCTTCTTCATCATTACCAAGTTTAAATTGTAAATTGTTAAAGCGATCGAAAATTTCTTTGTATAATTGCGTTTCATCATCGTCTTCACCTACCGGAGCATCACCATTTGCTTTAAATAAGTAAACATCATTATCTTGCGAAGTAAGATTACCATCGATTGCAAACCAATAGCCTGTTCCAGCAAATAAGTCCATATTAAGACCAACTACGGCGGTATCATCATTATAAACAATCATCATTCCAACATCGCTAATATTAACGACAAATTTGACTTCTTTTAAATTTTCTAAAGTTCCATCAAAGCCAATTTGAGTGATTGGTGCTGTATAAGTAAATGAACGATATTTTCCATTAATTAAGAAAGTACAAAGAACAAGATAATTATAATCACTCATCTCACTAGTAGCTAAAGTTGGACTTTGTAAAAAGCTATTCATACCAAATTCTGCTTCTTCAGTAGTAGAACCATTTTTATAATGAGCAACACCATAAATATCAACATAGATTTTTTCACCATCAGCATCTTTAAAGACCGCTTCGTTTTCAGTAATTTTCCAAACGATTTTTTGATCATCCGTAATTTGGAAAGTAAATGAAACATCTTCTCTTGTGCTCTCATAGCGATAAATTTTTTGTTCTTCATCTACCACAAAAACCATACCATCATCACGCCAGTCATATAAAGGTAAATCTTCATCGGTATAGCCTGAAGTAGAATATTTAGGTTCATAATTACCAAACCAAATATAGGCATCATTAAATGAACCATCTTCAACATAAATAGTATATCCTTTAAAGTAGATAAACGCAACATCACCTTGACTGCCTGGATAAATAGATTCGGGAACTACTTCAAAATTATAACGTCCATAAAAATCGGCGGTTACACTAACAAAGAATCCTTCTACTTCAATTGAAATACGATATTCATCACCATTTAATGTAGTAAATAATACAATACTTTCAGTATATTGACCTGGAGTTGGATAATTATCAACTTTCCAAGAATCTTCTTCGATTGTATAAGTTCCAGCACTGCCATAATATGTACCACTGCCAAAGCCATCTAAATATACATCAATATATTCATTATCAATGTCGACAAATGTGCCACGATAATCGCCAAAAACATAAGTTCCTTTTAATTTAACGCCATCTAGTGGATCTAAATTAGCTTGAGGAGTAATTTTAAATGGGAAAGTTGATGAATATACACCTTCATAATAATTAGCAACATATACGCCATCACCATCTAAAACATAAGTTCCATAATATACATCAAACCACTCATCAAAATCAGGATCTTCAGGTGATACTGCATAAACACTCATTTTGCCAAAGCCATCTAAGTAAAGAAGATCATAACCATAACCATCTTCGGTTTCAAGAGCATACCATCCTTGTTCATCATCACTGAAAGCAAACATAAGTGTACCATCATCTTCATTCGTTTTCAAAACAAAGAGTTTAGCATATTCAGCAGTAGTGAAAACAAAATAACCAGATTCTAAATCTAAAGACCATTGACCATTTGTTGTACCATATAATGCTGTACCATCATTTTTTAACTCTAAAGTATTACCTTTGCCATCTGAAAGTTGGGTTTGCCATAGTTCTTTAAAATAGAAGAAAACATCACCTAAAACCATTCCATCAAGGGTACCTTCTTCTCTTGTAAAAGAAAATACTTTCGTATTAGCATTATAAGTTCCTTGTTTTTCGATTGAATCACGAACTAAACTTACGGATTGACCATCAGGTGAAATATATAATAAATCAGATCCACCAAAATAGTCAGCGATTGGTTTATTCCAAACGGCATAAACCGTTATTGATGATTCAGGCGTTACACTTTCAATAATTTCATCACCTTCAGGGCTTAGTGACCATCCCATAAACCGATAGCCATCTACCATAAAATTATTTGGTGATAATGAATGTTCAACCCCATAAACTAATGTTTCAGAAGGCATCGAGCCACTAAATTCAACATCATCAGGTAAATTAACATTATATACAAGTTCATATTGTGCCCGATCAAAATCTAATCGTAAATTGCGATCTTTACCAGTTTTTGGTAATGTTAATGAAGGAGTACCATCACCTTCGCTATGTAAAACATAACCTTGAGGAACTTCACTCAAGAAAGTTGCAATTTCGCTAGGTTCATTAGCACCACGATTGATTTCTCCGGTAAGTGACTTATCTAATTCATAGCCTCCTAAATCAGCTTTTTGTAAATAACGCTCAACTAAATATTTAGTATACCAGCGAGCATAATAAGTTACATCTGTCTTTGGCATTTTAGTTGGTAATGTTATTGGACCATCGGTCAAAGCAGCATTAGTAAACCAACCACCGAAATAATAATCTGCACTATCAGTAAAACTTGGTAGTTTAGATGAAATTTCAGCGCCTTCTTCTGATGTAATTGGTGATACATTTAATGTATCATCGTTTGTCACAAAAGTTATTGTATGTTCAACTTTTTGATCATTTTTATCTTTACGACAAGCAACTAAAGTTGACATACATATTAAAGCAACAAACAAAAAAATAAATGTTTTGCACTTAGACTTCATATAATTCTTCCTTTATATCATATTTTCTAGATAATCTAGATATTTATATTATAAAATATTTTATGATTAATGTCAAAATTTTTTATGTTTAAAACGCTTACAATTAGCATTTTAAAATTTTTTATTTTTTTAAATAGTTTTTTTAATAATAAATATTTATGAAAAAAATTTGTTATAAATTTTATTGTTAATTATATTACCTAAATTAATTTTGTTTTTATTTTACTTATACTTTTTATTGTTAATTATATTACCTAAATTAATTTTGTTTTTATTTTACTTATACTTTTTATTGTTGCCAATGAATTTTTTCCTTTATATTATAATACTGCTATTTTATAAATGTAATATTTTTTGATGTTTTTTTACATTTACTAATAAACATTTGTAGTTTTCCAAACACATCAATATCATCTAAAAAAGACTATTAACAAATGGTTAATAGTCTTTTTAAATTGGCTCCCCAAAAACTTTGGAGAGCCAATTTATTAATTTTGATCGAATTGATAAGCAGCACCAATATAATCGAGAATTGCTTGAACGCTCATTTGATCTTTAATAATGATGAATTGATCAATTAATTTAGCATAATCATCTTCAATTTTTTGAAGGACTTGATTATTAATATTAATACCAATATTTATTTTGTTTTCCGCAAAAACATCACTAACGACATCTTCATATTTTTCTTGTTGAACAAAGAACATTGGCACTTTAGTCGCAACTTCAACATATTTTTCATTAGCTACATCATAATAGTAATAATACTGTGTTCTTAATTCAATATCATAACGTCTTGATAACATTTTGGTTCCTATACCACCATATTTTTTCGTCACAAAGGCGGTATCACTATTGTTAATATAAATAGTATTAGGATTATTATTTTCACTATTTTTTGCATTAACAACTTTAATTTGGTCAATACCACTTATTTCATTTAAGTTGAACCACAAAGTGTCATATTGAATTGATGATAAAGTTTCTCGTACTTCATATCCTAAAAGTTTACCGGTTTGTAAACTATATAATTCATTAATATAACCTTTAAATCCAATCATTCCACCTGCTTTGTTACCAACAGCACTTAAATATTGACCATCGGTTTCAAATTGGGCTGCACTAGAACTAACTGATGTATCATCAACACTTAAATGTTCATAGATGGAACCTTTGATATGATTATTTGCATCTTTTGATATTTCAAAATATGCTCTTCTTATACCTAAATATCTAATTCCAAATGAATATGAATCTGCTTTAACTACATATTTTAATGCGTTAGCATCACCTATTTGAATTCTACCTGTACGCTCTTTTGTTTCGATATTATAGCTAATCGCTATTTGAATTTTTTGTTCATTAAAGATTGGTAAATTGCCTATATATTCAAGAATATAACTAATGATGCTACCATCAAAATCGATCATTACGTTGTAGATACCCTCTTTAAATTGATAACTTGCGGTATCAGAAGGATTTTTATCAAGATAATTGTTGAATGCAGCAATAGATGTGGTCGCAAGACCTTCAATAACAGACAAAACATTAAAGAAATTCTTTGATTGTTCAATGTTATCTAGGATCATATGCCATTGTTCACCAAAACCACCATATTTAATTTGACTAACATTTACAAAGTTTTCATAGTTTAATTCAGTAAAATCACTAGTAACTAAATTATTACTATATTCAGCTCGCATTGTTTGAGGAATATATTCATATGGATTAAATTCAAAACCATCTAATAATGCTTCTAAATATTGACTAATTTCAACTTTTTGATTCCATACAGCATATAACGTTACATCCGCATCAACAACAAGTGGCCAGTTTATGGTTTCTTTAGTGCTTAAATCTTTTGTCCATCCGACAAAGCGATAACCAGTATAGGTTGGAATTTCTGGTTCTGATATTTCACTATTAATATCAACCGTAATACTATCAACCATTGAGCCACCATTACTATTAAAAGTTATAGTTACTTGTTTAATCCAGACAGCATGTAAAGTAACATCAGCTTCAATAATAAATGGCCAATTTACAATTTCTTTAGTGCTTAAATCTTTTGTCCATCCAACAAAGCGATAACCAGTATAAGTTGGATCGGTCGGTTTATTAATACTACTATTTACTTCTTTTGTAATGCTTGTAACAGAACTTCCCCCCTCACTATTAAAAGTAAGCGTACAATAGTTAGTTTTTTTAGTAACTGCCGCATAATAAGTTGCGTCTTCGCTTGCGGCAGGAAGATTATTTAAAACATTACCATTTAAGGATGCTGACCACCCTTTAAAGTCATAACCATCTGCTGGAGTATAGTTATAACTAGGAATTTCACCTTTTTTTACTTCTGTTGTAGCAATTAAATTACCTGCTTCATCCATCCAAGTAATTTTAATTTTTTTCTTACATGATGATAAAGTCATTATCATCGCGATTGTTAAAAAAACAACCATGACTTTTAAAATTTTTTTCATTATTTGCTCCTTATATTAAATTTTTAAGATAAAATTTTTAGTAGATTAGATATTGATATCTTCTGGTTTAGCTTTAATTTTTCCTGTATAAAATGGGAACGAGAAAATGGCTAAAACCATACAAATGATAATTGCAAAGATAATCGCAATAGCAGCTAAAATATAGCCTAAAATTACAAAAATAATTTTTAAAACAATTAAGCCAATAAAACCATCAATTGAAAATTCAAAAATAATACCAGGAAATTTAACAAAGCCAAAGCCCGCAATTGTTAAGAAAACATCTTGAATATACGTTTCCCAAATTAAACAATAAACTAATGAAAAACCACCATACAAACTAATAATACTACCTACAATGCGTAAAGCAAGATTAAATTCTAAGTTTTTAGTTCCAAAAATAAAAATTAATAAAAAGATAATTCCAGCTAAAGCTCCCATACAATAAGCCCAAATTCTACGATTCTTTAAAGATCGCAACTTATCTTCATAAGCTTTTTTGGTCTTAGCCTCATCTTCTGCGATTTGTTTTTGATAACAATCTTCGCATAGCGTTACAATTTCGCCAACTCTTCGTCTTGATCTACCTGATCCCTCATAGTGGAAACGTTCGACCTTCTTAAACGCTTCCCCATCAAAAATCGCTTTGTGACAATCATGACAATTTGCCACATTTTCTTTAATTTTAATTTCTTCTTTTACCTCAACTGGTTGTTCATTTGGGCCATTAATAATTGCATCTACTGTTACGTCAAAAATTTCTGCCATTTTGTTGAGAACATTGATATTAGGCTCTACTTCATTATTTTCCCATCGTGATACTGCTTGGGATGTAACAAATAGTTGATCGGCTAGTTGTTTTTGAGTCATCCCTTTCGCCATTCTTAATTTATGAATATTTTCACCTAAAGTCATTTTATCACCTCCATCAGTTAAAATTATAATAAATTAATTAGAAAAAGTAAACAAATCAATTGTTGAATTGCTCAACAAAATGTTGAATTCACTTTTTTTTAAAATTATTAATCAAAATATTGCAAGAAATTTTCCATTATTCATTTCATCGCTAAATATTTCCTTAAATTTTATTATATAAAAGATTACAATTGATGTCAAATAAATTAATGCAGGCAATCCATCATTAAAAATTATAATTATTCATTAAATTTGCACGTCAAATATAATCAATAATTAGATAATTACAAATTTTATCTCCATTTAATAGAGATAACAAGAGTTTAATCTAAATAACCTCATTAATTTATAAAAAAATAAGATATTCTAACCATATTTAGTTAAAAAACCTATAAAAACTAAAAAATAAGCCTTCCAATGAAGACTTACTAATTTACTTTTAATGGTGATTCGTACGGGATTCGAACCCGTGAATGCATGCGTGAAAGGCATGTGAGTTAAGCCACTTCTCCAACGAACCATAAACAATAAAAATGGCGCCTCTTCAGGGACTTGAACCCCGGACACCATGATTAACAGTCATGTGCTCTAACCTACTGAGCTAAAGAGGCGCAAAAATATATTAAAAATAGAAAGGAGATGGCAGCGTCCTATTTTCGCACATTACTACTATCGTCAGCGCTAAAGTGCTTAACTT